>SLAN01000318.1 GCA_007126865.1 Spirochaetales bacterium
GGCGAGCGCCTCGACGGGGTGGGAGTCGGCGGAGAGGGCGGAGCTGGAAGCGGTTCTGGACGAGCACATCGCACGGTACGTCGACGGGATGGGCATTCCCGGCTTGTCGGTGGCCGTGGGTGGAGGCGACGAGCTGGTCTATAGCAGGACTTTCGGAGCCGAGGTTACCGGCGAAACGCGCTTCTACATCGGCTCGACCAGTAAGCCATTTACCGCGGTTGCCGTGATGCAGCTGGCACACGCGGGGAGAATCGACCTCGACCGACCGGTCTCGAACTATCTGCCGGAATTCCGCCTGTCCGAAGATGTGACGGTGCGTCATCTTCTCCGGCACAGGAGCGGGATGAGCGACCGGGATTACGTCTCGGCCCTTTCGGCCGAGGCGAGCGTTGACGACCTCCTCGAGGACATGGCGAATGAGGGGGCGGTGAGCGGGACGCCGGGTGGCGAGTTCGCGTACTTCAATACGAACTACGCGCTTCTGGGCGCGCTGGTGGAGGCGGTGAGCGGAGCAAGCTACCCGGAGTACGTCGAGGAGCATATCCTCCGGCCGCTGGAGATGGAGAACACTTCGGTGCGAGGAAAAGTGGACGTGGAGAGCAGCTTGAGCTTCTTCGGCTTTTCCGTGCCGTACCGGCAGCCGTTTATCGCGTACGATCTCGCGGCCGGATTCTTCACGTCGACCGCCGAAGACCTCGTTCGCTTTCTGGAGGCATTCCGCACGCGTGCTCCGGAGCTCGGCGTCTCTCCTCTCGACCTCGCCAGTATGGAGCGCGGAGAACCTTACGGCCTGGGGTGGTTTACCGGGCCGGTAGCGGGTCGTCCCGCGGTGCACCACGGTGGGACTCTTGTCGGCTACGGCGCGAACGCGGTGGTGCTCACTGAGGACGAGTACAGCATCGCGTTCACTGCCAACAAGAATCACATGGTCTACAGCGCTCTCCTCTATCCGGATCTCACCGACGGCATTGTCTCGATTCTCACCGGCAGGGAGCCGTCGTCGCGTCTCTCTATCGCGTGGATCTACCGGGGGCTGTTTCTGCTCTTTCTTGCGAGCATTGCATGGGGGGTGCGGAAGAGGATCAAGCTCTCGAGATCGCGCGAAGAGCGGAGTACTGCCTGGCGGGTCAGGCGGCTTGTCGTCAACGTGGCGATTCCCGCAGCGCTGCTGGTTCTGATTCCGCCGGCGTTCGGCCAGCTTACGGGACGCGGCATGACGTGGGGCCTGGGCTTTCTCCTGATGCCGGACGTGGTAATCTGGCTCGGAGTCGCAATGGTGTTCTGCGTGGTGGACGCGGTGATTCATGCGGTGCGGTTGGCTCAGGGGGTACGGCGGCAGCGGTAACGGAGGGCGGCACGGGAACGAGCGCGGTCGTGCGGCGTATGCGGATCGTTGCCGGCGGCCGACGCTCTCGAGATGCACTCCGACCCGGCAGACCGCTTTATCGTGGCAACGGCCGTCGAATAGGAGGCATCGCTTGTTACCGGTGACGCTGCTCTCAGAGACGCCGCCGGAACAAACCGGAGTCGTTCGGCATCAGGCTCCTGGACGAGTGTGCCGGCCACGTTTAGCCGGGGCCGGCATCGCCTTCCTCGTGTAGACGATGTCCATGGCCTTCCGCTGGCCGGCAATCCGTTCGGTGTAGTGGGCAACCTGATTTTCGCGCACATCGTGCTTGACATGCGCCGTCAACACAGGTGACAATATGGTCACATATTTTTACGTGAGTACGGACAATGAAGCGGTGAGCGAACGGAAGGATAGCGACGAGCTCGTGTGGCGCGCTCTGGCGGATGCAACGCGCCGCGAGATCCTCGACCGGTTGCGCGTGCGGGCGCATACGACCGGCGAGCTGGCCGGGCTGTTCGAGATAACCCGATTCGGGGTCATGAAGCATCTGTCGGTGCTCGTCGAGGCGGACCTTGTGCTGGTGCGCAGGAGCGGTCGGGAGCGCTGGAACTACCTGAACGCAGCCGCGCTGCAGCATGCGGTCGAGCGCTGGATGACTCCGTTTCAGCATGTGCACGCCGGCTCGCTCGTGCGCCTGCGAATGACAAGCGAGCGCGGGGGCTCACCGGGCCGGGAGTCACAGCGTGCGGAGTCACAGCGCGCGGACCCGTCGCGCCGGGACTCACCGAGTCCGGACCCGTCGCGCCGGGACTCACCGCTCTCGGACCCAGCGCGCCAGGGCGTACCGGAGGAGGGAGAGATGATCAGCGAACCGGCTGTCATGCACATCGAACAGGAAATCCGGATCGGCGCGCCGCCGTCGCGCGTGTTCTGCGCACTGACCGAAGAGGTCGGCCGGTGGTGGGGCGGCGGATATCGCCTGCTGGATGAACGATCGGCGGTGCGGATCGATCTGCGGGTAGGCGGCCACATGTACGAAACATCCGGGGAACGCTCTGCAAGCTGGGGGATGGTAACCGCCGTGGAGCCCGACCGGGAGCTCGAGTTGACCGGGCGCATGGGTATGGGCGGTGCGGTTCTCGGCGTTATTCGCTACACGCTCGAGCCCGACGGGGAGGGCACGCTGCTGAGGCTCTCCCACCGCGCAAGCGGCGAGATCGACGAGAAAACCGAATCGGATTACGACACCGGCTGGAAGTACCTGCTCGGCGATCTAATGAAATCGTACGTGGAGGAGAATGCGCGGTAGGCGCTGCTTCGAGCCGCTACGGCCCGCCTCCCGCCGCGACCCCGCGCGTCTCTCGGTTATCGGGTTCTCAGTCCGCGGACCCAAAAACGGTCCCCAGCTCGATCTCCAGCTCCGGAACCGCGGATGCGGAGAGCCGATCCTCCTTCCCGTAGACTCCCGCCCGCAGATAGCGCCCTTCGGTGTCCAGGCGGTAGACCTCCACCAGCGACTCGTCCTGATCGACGATCCAGTACTCGCCGACGCCGTAGGTCTGGTAGAGATCGAACTTGCGCCGCCTGTCGGCGAGCCCGCTGTCCGGTGAGACGATCTCCACGACGAGGTCCGGTGCGCCGCTGACACCCTGTTTGGTGAGCTTCGCCGGATCGCAGGTTACGGTGATGTCCGGCTGCAGGACCGTAGGAGCGTCGTCCGCCTCCTGCGCGCTGAGCTTCACATCGAATGGGGCGTGAAAGACCCGGCACGAGGTGCCTCGCAACGCGGAATACATCTGGTGGAACAGCTCCCCGCCTATTTCCTGATGGCGTCGCCCGGGCGCGGGCGACATCGCGTAGGGCACCCCCTCGACAAGCTCATATCGCTCATCCTCCGGCCACTGCAGGTAGTCGGCCCAACTGTAGCGTTCCCGCTCTCGTGACAATTCCATATGTTCAGTATGCGACCGGAATGCCTGTTGGTAAAGCGTTGTCACCGGCAGCTGCATCTTCCAGCGCCTCGTGGCAACGAACATTGCGCACACGGAACATACCGTGTTCGCAGGTAATGGACCGTGTTCGCAACGAATGGACCATGTTCGCAGGGAATAGTCGAGGATCGCAAGGAATAGACCTTGCGATCGCCGGTCATATGGTGAATCCTGCATTCGATCGTTTGGCCCGCTTCCCGGACGCACGGAGACAATGAGGAGCATCCCATGAATACAACCGTACGCCGGCTCGCCACCACCGATCTGCTGGTCGTTGGGGGAACCGTTCACGCAGCCGCACTGGCGCTGGAGGCCGCCCGCTGTGGAGTCGCCACGACGCTTTCGATGCGGACGACATCCCCGCTCCTCGAAGTCGGCTCTTCGATGGCCGCTGCGTTGTCCGTATCGGAGGCGGACGAACTGCCGGAGGAGCTTCGGCGCGTGCTCTTGACCGAGGCCGAGGAGGTCCGCGATCCGTCCGGCAGCGGTTGGTATCTGCTTCATCAGACCGCAGCGATTATCGCGGTAGAGGATCTGCTTCTCGATGCCGGAGTGCGGCTCTTCTACGATTCGCATCCGATCGGCGTTCTCGGCTCGGGTGCATCTGATGCGAAGGTGTGCGGAGTACTGGTCGGCGGCAAGTTCGCTACCGGTGCGATCATCGCCCCGACCGTTGTAGACGCGACTCCCAATCTCGATCTCGTCCGGCGGACCGGCCGTGCACGCTTCGTCTCGATCGACCGTCGTGACCGGTATGCTGCATGGTTTCTCACCGATGTCGACCGGTGGACCGAGCCGGCCGAATATAGCGATGGTACGACCGTTACGCTGCGAGGGCCGCTCGCCGAGTTCCGGTTCTCGCCGCGATCCGGGGCGCCGGATCTCGAGCTTCGCAGGACCATCATCGCAAGGCACGCATCGTGGTGCAGCGAGCACGCCGATAGTGCCTTCGCTCTTGAACGGGCGGGCGATGAGCTTCTGGTCGATCCGGCTACGCGAATCGACGCCGGCGGGGTAGCGGGTCCGGAGTCAACGGGCTTGGACGGTCTCTACGCGATCGGCCCGGCGGTGGAGCTGAAAGCGAAAGAGAGTTTTCTCGATGCGAGGACCGGCTATGCCAGTCGAGCCTCGGAGCTCGTGGACCGTATCAGCGCAGAGCGCACCCCGACCGCACCGACACAGGTGCACGCCGACCTCCGGCTGCTCGTCCATGCCTCCGGGGAGGTCGCGGAACTCGACGACGCGACGCTTCATCTCACCGAGCCCGACTACGACGAGCCGCAGACCGCGCCGATCGAAATCGACATTCCCGTGCTGCCGTTGGCGGTTCGATCCGACCTCGTGATTGTCGGCGGCGGCACCTCCGGAGCTCAGGCGGCTCAGACGGCAGGCGAGCGCGGGCTCGAAGCGGTCTGCCTGGAGAAGCACTCCGATGTCGGCGGAGTCTCAACGATCGGCGGCGTTCCGGCGTACTGGTTCGGCCGGCGCATCCCATTCTTCAAGCGCTTCCACGCTCGACTCAAGGCGTCGGTACGTGAAAAACGGCTGCCGGTCTCGCTCGGGTTGCTCGATCTGGTGCTCGACGCCGGAACCGACGTGCGACTTCGAACACCGACGGTTGGTGCGGTGACCCGCGACGGCCGCGTGACGCACGCGCTGTGCATAACCGAGCGCGGCATGTCGGCGGCAGAGGGAAGGTTCTTCGTGGACGCCTCCGGCGACGGCGACCTCGCCGCGTGGGCCGGTGCCCCGTACTCCTACGGTGCCGAGCGTGACGAGATCACCTACTGGTGTTCGTTCGGATCGTTCCATCGCGGGAAGGACGAGGCGAGCCGGCAGTACATGTCGGTCGTCGACCTGCGCAGCGCCGCCGATACTTCGCGCGGAATCATCGCCGGCCGGAGAATGGGCGGGGTGTTTCGGCTCGGGCGATACGTGCAGCACTACCTCGCCCCGCGCGAATCGAGGCATATACTCGGCGACGAGAAGGTGACCTACCATGATGTGATGATGGGACGGGCCTTTCCGGACACGGTCATGCACTGCAAGTCGAATCTCGACATCAAGGGAATGGCGTCGAGCCGTGCCGCGCTCACCGGCTACATCGAACGCAGCTTCCTTCAGAACTACGTGTCGGGCGTGCCGTACCGGGCACTGACCCCGAAGGGCCTCGAGAATGTGCTCGTCGCCGGCAAGGCGTACTCGGCAACCCACGATGCGATCTCTATGGCGCGCATGCAACCGGACATGATCACCCTCGGCGCGGTGGCTTCGATCGCGGCTCAGCAGGCGTTGGCCACCGGCGGGCGCGCTCGTGCGGTCGACGTCGAAAGCCTCCAGGACGCGCTCTCGGACGCCGGCATTCTGCTTCCCGGCGACCTTCCGATCGGCCCGCTCGACGAGCGGGTTCCGGCCGAAGGCGAGCACCTCGTCGAGGTAATCGAGCGGCTCAATACGAAGCCGATCGAAGCTTCGGAGTGGGCCCGCGTTTTCGCTCGTGCGGAGGAGGCGCGGGGCGTGCTCCACCGGCGCGGGATCATCACCGCCGAGTGGGTTCTTCCGCAATTGGACAGCCTTGCCGCTGCGCTCGGTGTTCCATCGGCAAACGATCGGCTGCTCGAACGGCTCGACTCGATGATCGCCGGCGACGAGCTCCCCGACGCGGGCGAGCTGGAGCGGCGGCACGACATGCCGGATCACGGATACGCTCCCGATGCCGTCTACCTCATCAACGCGATCGCCGGTACCGGCGATTTGCGACTCGTGAGCCGGCTCGAACACGTTGCCGGGTTGCTCGAGCTCGACCCGAAGCTCTCCGATTACCGCTTCTCGTACGTGCACTCGATCGCATACGCTGCGGAGCTTCTGGCGGATCGGCGCGCCGGAGAGATTGCGGTGGAGATGATGGAGCGCCCCGAGATCCGTGAGCGCCTCCTCGATCGCGACGAGCACGATCCTCGGGAGTCGAGCGACTACATCGGTGAGCGTTTCGCCTATCTCGGATTGTGCCTGGCCCGCGGTGCGGCGCGCTGCGGGCAGGCGGAGGGCTACCGGCGGCTCGTGGACTACGTCGGTGAGATGAGACTCTACCTCGCTCGCAGTGCACGGGCCGAGCTCCGCGAGCTGCTGGGCACCGATCACGGCTTCGAACGCCAAGGATGGCTCGCGGAGATCGAGAAGCGGTCGGGCGAGAGCGCACTGAAACCGCAAGCTTACAAGGAGTTTCCGGCGTGACGCTCGACGTGCACGTCCGGCTCTGCCTGGTTGCTGGTCACTGGCACCACTGGAGAGCGGGCTCCGGCCGATATTCGTCCGGGAGGTAACGCGGTGAGTGATTGTTATGAGGTCAAACCGATCGGAGTGGTGAGTTCACCCCTGCTGCGACTCGAGCAGGCGCCGAAGCAGGGGAGTGAGGGAGCTCCCGAAGCATGGCTTGTGTTTCGGCCCGAGTTCGAGGCCGGGCTCGCCGATCTCCGCGTGGATGATGAGATTCTGGTACTGACCTGGCTCGATCGAGCCGGCCGTGATACCTTGACAGTTCATCCCCGAGGCGACCGGAGTGTGCCCCTGCGCGGAGTCTTCAGCACACGCTCCCCGAATAGACCGAACCCGGTTGGAATCCATCGTGTTCGGATAGTGGGGCGAGACGGTCCACTGAAGCTCAGGGTTTGTGATCTCGAGGCTGTCGACGCCACGCCGATAATCGATGTCAAACCGGTAGTGGATCGTACGCAGGAGCGCTGAGCCGTGACAGACGACCGGCCGAACATACTCGTATTCATGACCGATCAGCAGCGAGGCGATACGGTCTTACCTCATCATCCGGCGAAAATGCCCAATATCGACGCATTTCGCGAAGAAGGGGTCACGTTTTCGCACGCGTTCTGTCCTGCACCCCACTGTTGTCCGTCGCGGGCGACGTTCTTCACCGGACTGTACCCGAGCGAGCACGGAGTATGGAACAACGTGGCGGTGGCCAACACCCTTTCTCGCGGGCTCAATGACGGTGTGCGGCTGTGGACCGAGGACCTTGCCGCGGCCGGATACGATCTGCATTGGGCAGGGAAGTGGCATGTGAGCTACGACGAAGGGCCGGCCGACCGGGGATTCCGCGTTCATTCGCTGAGCGCCGGCCCGGAGGATCGCGAGCAAGCCAGTCCGATGGACCGGACATGGGAAGCGTACCGTCGCCTCGCAGCGCAAGCGAACGCGGACCAGGGTGCGCGTTCGAGAGGAGAAATCGTTCGGCCCGGCTACGGGAGTTATACCCACTACGGCGTACGGGAGAACC
>SLAN01000310.1 GCA_007126865.1 Spirochaetales bacterium
ACCGGCGCGACCCCGTCGAGCAACTGCGCGAGTCCCACGAAGGCCGGATCGAGTGGCTCGTGCCCGTGCGGGTCGGCCGGATGATCGCCTCGCCCTACGGCTTCCTGCGCGGCTCGGCGACCGTGATGGCCGAGGACGTCGCGCCCCTGCCCTCGACGGGCATCACCCCGGTGATCTGCGGCGACGCCCACATCGGCAACTTCGGGCTGTACGCCTCACCCGAGCGGGAACTGGTCCTCGACCTCAACGACTTCGACGAGGCCCACCCCGGGGGCTGGGAGTGGGACCTGCGCCGGCTGGTGGCCAGCGCCTGGGTCCTGGGACGGCAGAACGGGGCCAGCGAGGACGCCTGCGAGGAGGCGGCCACCGCCTGCGTCGCGTCCTACCGGGCGCAGATCCGCGAGCTGTACGACCTGCCGCTGTTCGAGCGGTCGTTCCTGCGGCTGGACATGGAGCAGTTCACCGACACCGCCTCGGAGACCTCGCTGCGCAAGCAGATCAAGCGCTCGGTGAAGAAGGCCTACGGGCGGACCTCCGACCGTGCGCTGCCGCGGTTCACCGAGGAGACCCGTCAGGGCCGCAGGATCGTGGAGGAGTCGCCCCTGATCACCCGGGTCAGCTCCGGCGAGGAGGACCTGCTCGCCGGCGCCATCGACGACTACCTCGCCACCCTGGCCCCCCACTGGCAGCGGGTCCTCGGCGGCTACACCCTGATCGACATCGTGCACAAGGTCGTCGGCGTCGGCAGCGTCGGGCTGCGCGCCTACATCGCCCTGCTCGAGGGCAGCAGCCCCGACGACGTGGTGTTCCTCCAGCTCAAGCAGGCCCGTCGGTCGGTCATCGCCCGGTTCGTCCACGGCGACTCGGCCTGGCACGACCACCAGGGGCTGCGGGTCGTGGAGTACCAGCAGGCCCTGCAGACCGTCAGCGACCCGCTGCTCGGCTGGACGAGCACCGGCGACCGGCAGTACTACGTGCGCCAGTTCCGCAACATGAAGGGCACCATCCCGCTCGACTCGATCGACGCCGGTGCCCTGCGTGACTACGCCGGCATCTGTGGGCGCCTGCTGGCCAAGGGCCACGCCCGCACCAGTGGTGCCTCGATGATCGCCGGCTACCTCGGCGCCTCCGACAACGTCGACGTCGCGCTGGCCAGGTTCGCCCGGGCCTACGCCGACCAGACCGAGCGTGACCACCAGCGCCTGGTCGACGCCGTGGACCGCGGCGAGGTGGTGGCGGAACGGGGGCTCTAGCGACAGCATGCGCAGCGTGGCGTAGAGTGCGCCCATGAGCGTCACGGTCTCCAAGTCCACCACCATCGCCGCCCCCTCCGGGGAGGTGCTCGAGGTCGTGCGCGATGTCGGCGGGCAGGAGCGGTGGTGGCCCGGCATGGTCGCCTCCGAGGTGCTGGAGACCGACGGCGACGGTCGCACGCTGCGCTCCCGCATCGTCAACGATGTCAAGGTGGCCAAGGACGAGTTCGAGCTGGTCTACACCCACCCCGACGGCGGCCTCGCCTGGGAGCTCGCCGGCACCAGCATGGCCCAGCGCTCGCAGGTGGGCAGCCTGATGCTCGAGACCGACGGTGACGCCACCACGGCCACGCTGACACTGACCATCGCCTCCACGCTGCCGCTGCCGAAGCTCGTCCAGCGCAAGGTCGTCGCCGACGCCGCGTCGGGCGCCCTGGACGGCCTGCGGCGGTTCTGCGAGGGCTGAGTGTCACCCGCCCGCGGTCAGCAACTCCCCCTGCTCCTCCTGCTGGCCCGTATCGGCTGGGTCCCGATCGGGCTGAGCGCCTGGGCGGGCGCGCCCCTGCGGCTGGTGCTGACCGGGTTCGCCGCGTGGGGGGTGGGTGCCTACGGCACGATCCGCGCGGACCGGGCCGAGGTCCTGCCCCCGCTGTGGATCCCGCTGCTGGTCGTCGCGGGCATCCTGGTCCCGCTGGTCGGCTTCGGCTCCGGCACGGCGTGAGCGAGCACGGCGCGAGCGGGCACGGCGCGAACGAGCCCGGCGTGAGCGAGCCCGGCGTGAGCGAGATGTGACTGAAGTGGTTGGTGGTACGTGCCGATAGGGGGGGCGTCCACTAGTATCCCGGGCCGACCGGGGGGCGCATATGGATAGCGAAGCGCAGTCGCCTCCTGGTGGCCTCGGCCGCAGGAGTTCCCAGTGAGACCTCACCGAACCCGCGGGTTCCGTCCGCTGCTGGCGCTGTTCGCCGTGACCGTCGCCACCTTGCTCCTCGTCCCCGTCGGCGGCGCCTTCGCGCAGTACCCGCCGGGTGAGGACTTCGCCGTGACGTGCCTGCCGGAGAGCCCGCAGGTCGGCCAGACGGTGACGTGCACGGTGCTCGGCGCTGAGCCGGGTGAGACGCTCTCCGCGATGGCGGCCTCCGGCGCCCTCACCCTGGTCGAGACGACGTTGCTGGCCGACGACGACGGGGCCGCGTCGTTCACCTTCGAGGTCCCCGCTGGCGTCGCGGACAGCGCCATCGCGGTGACGGTCTCCGGGGTGCGCTCCGGGACGGCGGCGACCACGCTGCAGGTGCTGCCCGAGGCGGTCGCCGCCGACGCCGCGGCACCCGTGGTCCCGGACGCCCGCGCCATGCCACGCACCGGCACGGAGTCAGTGAGCACGGTGGTGGCCGGCGTGCTGCTGCTGTGGTTCGGTATCGCCCTGGTCGTGGCGTCCAAGCGCCGCGCCCACCGACGCGTCTACGCCTGAGACCCGCTCGGCACCGACCAGGCCACCGGACCAGAGGCACACCGTGGGACGTCGCATCCTCCTGTCCCCGCCGGACGTCGGCCCCCGTGAACGCGACCGGTTGCTGGCCGCCTTCGACTCCGGCTGGATCGCTCCCGTCGGCCCCGACCTCGATGCCTTCGAGGTGGAGCTGGCCGCCGCCACCGGCCGCGGCCACGCGGTGGCGCTGTCCAGCGGGACCGCCGCGCTGCACCTGGCGCTGCACGTCCTGGGCGTCGGCCCGGGTGACGACGTCCTGGTCCCGACCCTGACCTTCGCCGCCACGGCCAACGCGGTGACCTACGTCGGGGCCCGCCCGGTGTTCCTGGACGTCGAGGTGGACGACTGGACGCTGGACCCGGAACTGGTCGCCGACCACCTCGCCGCCCGGGCGCGTGACGGCGAGCGGCTCCCCGCCGCGATCATCCCCGTCGACCTCTACGGCCACTGCGCCGACTACTCGCGGCTGGCCGAGATCGCCGGCCGCTACGACGTCCCGGTGATCTCCGACGCCGCCGAGGCGCTGGGTGCGTCACGTGGCGGACAGCCGGCGGGTTCCTTCGGGGTGATGGCGGCCTGCTCGTTCAACGGCAACAAGACCATCACGACCAGCGGCGGCGGGGCCCTGGTCACCGATGACGGCGAGCTGGCCGCCCACGTGCGCAAGCTCGCCACCCAGGCCCGCGAACCCGTCCTCCACTACGAGCACCGCGAGGTCGGCTTCAACTACCGGCTGTCGAACCTGCTGGCGGCGCTCGGCCGCGGCCAGCTCGAGGGACTGGACGCCAAGGTCGCCCGCCGCCGCGAGCTCAACGCCGCCTACCGCGCGGCGCTCGCGGACCTGCCGGGCGTGACGTTCCCGACCGCCGCGCCCGACAGCGACCCGTCATGGTGGCTGACCTGCCTGACCGTCGACCCCGAGGTGGCAGGCGCCGACCGCGACGAGCTGATCGCGGCGCTGGACGCCGCCGACATCGAAGCCCGCCCGGTCTGGAAGCCGATGCACCTCCAGCCGGTGTTCTCAGGGCTGCCGACCGTGGGCGGCGAGGTGGCCGCGGCCGCCTTCGCCCACGGGGTGTGCCTGCCGTCGGGCTCGTCGCTCACTGCAGCCGAGCAGGAGCGCGTCGTCACCGTGCTTAGCTACGAGCTGGGCTGATCAGCCTGGATCGAGGTCTTGGGCGAACATCGCAAGCTCGTTAAGCAACGTGCCACCTGACCACTCTCCCTCCGGGGGTGGAAGGTGAACGAGGGGTAACGCTCCGAATTGCGATGACCGCGTTTAGTGCGAATCTTGACGATTTAGCCCCGCTCTGCGGGAGATTCGACGAAGACAGCCCAACACTTCCGTGTTATATTGCCCAGCGCAGGGGCCGGTGGGACGGATGCGCCTGCAATGCTCAGGGTAGGTCCTGACCACTTGTAGATACCTGCACCACCCGATGTAGCGCCGACCATCGGCGGACCATGGCCTCTCAGGTCATGAGCCACCACGGGATCGGTTGGGCGTCGGGCGGGGAAGACGGCCAGTCCTCCAAGTGGGCTAACCGTAGCTATTGCGGGTAGAGATTGTGCCTGTGAGGGGAGCAACTGATGCATGACTCGGCGATGCCGGTTGGACCGCCGACGAACCGAGCCACGAGCCCGTCCATGCCCCTGGACAGCCAGCAGCGACACCAAGATCGCAACGACCCCGACGCCGTCGGTGGGCACCTCCACGCTGTGGCACAGCGAGTCGAAACGACCTCGAGAGGCTGGTCCCGCACGCCAACCGCCATCCAGGTCGTTGGCGTGGCACTCGACGCGCTGGCCCTCGCCACCGCGACCTTGCTGGTCGGGTTCACGCCACTGGCTGCAGCGCTGGCCGCGACGCTCGGTGGCATGATCCTCGCGCCGACCGGTCTGCACCGCAGCCGACTGAAGCTCGATCTGACCGACGACATCGCCGGTGTCTTCGCAAGGGTCTGCGTCACCCTCTTCGTAGCGCTCTTGGCGTGGACCACGGCCCCTTCCGCGGCCTTGCTCCTACCGGCCGTCGTCCTCGCATTCCTGCTCACCATGCTCGGCCGAGGCCTACTCTACTTATCCGTCAAGGCAGCTCGGCGGCGTGGGTGGATAGCTGACGACGTTCTCATCGTCGGCGGCGGCCAGGTCGGACTGGCCATCGCAAGGATCCTGGCGGACCGCCCGGTCCATGGGCTTCGGCCCGTAGCCTTCGTCGACGGTTTCGTCGACGACTCGTCCCTACCCGTGCTCGGTTCCGTCGCGGACCTACCTGCGGTGATCACGCGAACCGGTGCCCGCCACGTCGTCATCGCGTTCGGCACGACCCGCGAAGAGGACATGGTCTCGGTGCTGCGGGCCTGCCATCGGCTGCCGGTTGAGGTCTACACCGTGCCGCGCTTCTTCGAACTCGGCAGCGGGCTGCACTCGTGGACGGCCGACGACCTGTTCGGCTATCCGATCGTCCGCATCTCATCAGGCATCAGCCGCCGTTGGCGGCAGCGATCCAAGCGCGCGTTCGACGTCGTGCTCTCCGGAGTGTTACTGGTCCTGGGGCTGCCGCTGTTCCTAGCGTGCGCAGCGGCGGTTCGCTTGAGCAGCCCTGGCCCTGTCATCTTCCGTCAGATTCGCATCGGTGAGGGTGGTGAACCCTTCGAGCTGCTCAAGTTCCGGACCATGAAGACGAACGCTGACTCGGACCAGACCTGGTCGGTCGAGGGTGATGACCGAGTCACGGCAGTCGGTCGCTTCCTCCGACCTTCGCATCTCGACGAACTCCCCCAGCTCTGGAACGTCCTCCGCGGAGACATGTCGATCGTTGGGCCCCGCCCCGAGCGTCCCCTCTTCGTCAATCGCTTCGCCGCCGAGATCCGCTGCTATGCCGACCGACACCGGATGCCAGCCGGCCTGACGGGGTGGGCCCAGGTCAACGGGCTGTGGGGCGATACCTCCATCGAGGACCGGGCGCGACTCGACAACGACTACATCGAGCGCTGGACGATGTGGACGGACATCCGGATCCTGTGGCGCACCGTCCCCACGCTCATGGGCCGTCGGTGAGCGCCTCACCGGTCGAAGCTCCGGAGGTGACGGTCGTCATCCCGGCCCGCAACGAAGCGGCGTTCATCGGCCCCTGCCTCGAGTCGGTACTGCGCCAGTCCTTCGACCGCATGCAGGTCGTCGTCGTTGATGGCGCGTCCAGCGACGACACCGTAGCCATCGTGAGCTCGTTCCAGGCCAGCGACGCCAGGGTTGAACTCCTCCAGAACCACCGGTCGATCATCCCGGCATCCCTCAACCAAGCACTGGCTGCGGCACGAGGCCGCTGGTTCATCCGCATCGATGCTCACGCAACCGTGCCAACGGACTACGTCGCCACCCTGGTGCGCCACCTGGAGTCCGGAAGGTGGGGCGGTGTCGGTGGACGCAAGGACGGCATCGGCCTCACGACGCAGGGCAAGGCCGTAGCGCTGGCCATGAGTTCGCCATTCGGAGTGGGGAACTCGGCCTACCACTACGCAACGTCGCCACAGGAAGTCGACCACATCCCCTTCGGCGCCTATCCGGTCGAGCTCGCACGACGACTCGGCGGATGGGACGAGCGACTCGTCGTGAACCAGGACTTCGAGTTCGACTTCCGCGTCCGCCGGGCGGGCTACAAGCTCCTCCTCGACCCAACACTCGTTGTGGACTGGCACTGCCAGCAATCCATCTCTGCGCTATGCCGTCAGTATCTCCGCTACGGGCGTGGAAAGGCCCACGTCGCGCGGATGCACCCGGCTTCGTTGCGGGCGCGACACCTGGCCGCACCAGCGCTCCTGGCGTCGTGGGCGGCAGCGATCCTCTTGGCCGTCGGTGGCAGGCGCCGTACCGCTATCGCCGTCGTTACTCCCTATGCCGTCGCCGTGCTCGGTGCGAGTACCTGGACCGGACGTCACGCACCCACCTTCGCCGTCGCCCGTCACCTCCCTGGCGCCTTCCTGGCGATGCATGTCGGCTGGGCGCTGGGCTTCTGGCGCGGGATCTGGGGCATGGGCGCGTCAGCACGCGGTCAGCGGCGGTGAGGGCTGACGCGCTGAGCGCCCGGTTATTGACCCCCAACGGCGGGGCGGTGCTTCGCGCTGACCCGCCAGCTCAGCCGCTCCCAGATGTCGCTGCGACCGAGGATTCCTGTGACCATGCGGTCCAGCGATCCCGGGGGGAGACCCTCAGCCGGATCCTGCGTCGAGAGTCGAGGATCATCCAGTTACGCCTGTTCGGTAGCGCTGGACGTCGGGTCCGCTCGGTGCATCGGATCCCGGCGCCGGGTCCGAGCACAGGCCTCGCGCCGCAACGCCTGCGCGACCTCGGGCTCGGTGGCGCGCTCGTCGTCATGACGAGCGAGCGGGGAGGTGCCACCGACGCGGAACGGGCCGTCGCCGCCGCCGGCGTCCGACCGACAGGGCGGCCAGTGATCCGGGCGGCCGGCAGCGTGCTCCAACCGGGGTTGCATGCGGCGACGGCGACGCCGGTCATGGTGCGCGTCGGTGCAATTGCCACGAGCGCGGACCCCTCGAGGGCGGCAGCAGGCCTGGCGCAGGCCCGCGCGTCGGGACTCCTGCTGGCCCCTGCCCTGATCGACCAGGGGCGCAGCGGCTCGGCCTCGTGGACCGTCGAAACCCGGCTCCCGGGCCGACCCGTACGAGGACTCGTACCGGCGATCTTCTCGGCGCTCGTCACCGTCTGGGCGGCGCTGCCCAGCACGGACGGCCAGCCACCCGACCGGGTCCAGCGCGACCTTAGATCGATCATCGTTGCCTTGCCGGAGCTTGGACCGAGCCTCGAAGAGGTCGGCGATGCGATCGCGCCGACGCTGCACGGACTCCGTCCGGTCTTCGGGCACGGCGAT
>SLAN01000184.1 GCA_007126865.1 Spirochaetales bacterium
GGCGTGTTCGGACGCCTCAATGCCTCGGGCACCACCCCCACCGCGGCAGTTATTATGATGGGTATCGTGATCGGCGGGCTTGCGCTGATCGGCGACGTGCGCACCACGTGGTCGTTCAGCGCCTTCACGGTCCTGGTCTATTACGCGATTACCGACTTCGCCGCACTGTTCATTCCGAACAGAGGTCGACTCTTTCCGCGCTGGGTGGCGGTGGTCGGGGTGATCTCCTGCCTGTCGCTGGCGTTCTTCGTCGAACCGCGTGTGTGGCTCACCGGCCTCGGACTGATCGCTCTGGGACTCGTGTGGCACGCGGCCGCGCGGCGCCTCTCGAGCGCAAACACGAGCGGTTGATACGCGCTCGATCGTAAGTGAACAGCGAACTGTCAACGCACGGAGCCGGGCGACCGCTTGTACATCTTCAGTGCAATCACGTATACCCAGAGCACGAACGCGCCGATCGTAATCCGTTCGGCTAACCCTAATACTCCACTGTCGGTTGCTGCAGCAGAGACCGCCCAGATTCCGGACACGAGAACAACGGCCAGCGTGATGAACGAGTATACGGCATATCCGCGCAAACCAATCTTCCGCAGATGCAGCGCGACGAGCGGCACGGCGGTCATGGTGCCGATCGACATGAGTCCGGCGAATACAATGTGCATTATTCCGGCGAACGTCTGCTCGGCGCCGATCGGATCCCTGGGAAAGAGGATCGTCAGAACAAGCCCGAAGGCGCCGATCACAATGATGATGGCGGCACCGGCGACGCCCACTCCTTTCGCCTGTTCAGCGAAACGCGAAAGCAAACCGACTCCGAACGCCATGAGAAGGATATTGTACGCGACGAAGATCGGGTCGAGCACACCCTTCCCCGGTGCGTAGCTCGCGATGAGTCCGCTTATGTCGTGAGCGAGATGGCTATAGCCGGGGGTGATGATTCCGCCGATAATGACCGCGACACCGTACAGAACCGGAGCCGCTATCCCGCATGCCACGAGCATTCTCTGGATACTATTCTTCATCATTCACCGGTCGCCGGTTGCGCTGTACGCGCCCGGCCCCCTCCCTTCAATCGCTCTACCGAGTCTTGATCGGAATCCACACCTCGCACCGGTGGTCCGGCGAAGCCGGGTCCTGATCGGTGAAGTAGACCTCGAGCGCAGGACCATCGGCGTGCTCGTAGTTCGTCGAAGGAAACCACTCGGCAAAGACACGACGCCACGTTTCCTGGATCGATTCGACGACGGGCCCGACCGCCTCGAAAATCGCCCAAGTGGCCGAAGGCACGCTCCGCCGTACGAGCCGTCCGGCGGCTACTTCGGATTCGATCCGTGCGTTTCTGCCCTCCTCCCGTACCGCGATGGCATACGACATTTCGTCGGCCGAGCTCGCGTCGGCAATACAGATGCCATAGACCTTGCCGTCGAACGCCGATGTCTCGAGATCCTCCAGCCGGCCGTCGGTCGATACATCTCTCCAGAACGCGGGAATCGTCTTGAGATTCTCGCCGTTACACGTGGTTGTGCAAATCTCGTGTCCGACCGTGGTGAACTCCGGATGCTCCTCGATCCGATACTCCATCTCGATGCCTCCTACTATTTCGACGTGAAAGGCCACCCGCAGCACGCGTCAGCCGCCGATGCCGAATGTACTCCCCGACAGGGATATTCACGAGAATATGGAACATCCGCTGAAAGTGGAATCTGGACATGGCAGCGATTCGCGCAAGCTCATTGATCTCGATCGCGTTTCCCAGGTTATCCTCGATATACCCGATGCTCTCCTGCAGCCGTTTCAACTGATCCACAATATGAGCCTCTTCATACGAGAAGATTCTACCCTCACGCGTCGTGCCGCGCCGGTCATTCTGTGCTCGATTCTCGCAGCGTGGCTCACCGAGGGTTCATGTCTCGCGGGATCTCATACAGTCGCCGAGCGGCGGTTCGACGGAATCGTTCGGGCTCCAGCGGAGACAAACACTATTCGCCCTCCAGTTTCACCTCGACCTCCCGGAGTTTCCGGCGCAGCAGCCGGCGTTCGGGTTCCTGGCGTGCGAGCTCGAGCGCGCGACGATACGCCTTGCCCGCTTCTTCGCGCCGGCCCGTGCGATGATAGAAATCGGCCCGTGAGGCGTGAAGCAGATGAAAATCTGACAGCTCGCCGCGGGCAAGAATCTGCTCCACCAGTTTCAGGCCTTCTTCTGCTGAGTCGCGCATGGCCACCGCGACCGCCCGGTTCAACTCCACCACCGGTGACGGTTCAACGCGCAGCAACAGATCGTAGTAGGCGACGATGCGATCCCACCGGGTCGCGTCGAAGGCGGGTGCAGCCGCATGTTCGCCTGCAATCGCCGCCTGAAGCGTATACGCGCCGATTGTGCCGCTGCGCATGGCGCGGTCAACGAGCGAACGTCCCTCCTCGATCTGCGGCCGGTTCCACAGCGACCGGTCCTGATCTTCGAGCAGGATGATGTCGCCCTCCCCGGTAACGCGGGCATCCCGCCGCGAATCCTGCAGGAGCATGAGTGCAAGCAAGCCGCATGCCTCGGGGTCCGGCAGCAAATCGACGAGCAGCCGTCCGAGCCGGATTGCCTCGCCGCTGAGATCAGCCCGTGTCAACGACTCTCCGCCGGACGCGGCGTATCCCTCGTTGAATACGAGGTAGATCGTTCGAAGCACAGCGTCGAGCCGTCGGGGCAGCTCGCCGGCGGCCGGGAGCTCGACGGGTAGCTGTTTGTTTCTCAAAGTCGCCTTCGCACGCACGATTCGCTGCGCGACGGTCGACGTGCGAACGAGGAAGGCGCGGGCGATCTCTTCGGTGGTCAGATCGCATACTTCCCGAAGAGTCAGCGCCACCTGCGCATCGTGCGACAGCTCCGGATGGCAACAGATGAAGATCAGTCGCAAGTTGTCGTCCGGAATGTGCTCGAGCGCTCGTTGCATTTCCGCATCCTCGTCGGGCGAGCCCGCGATCGCCGCCAGCCGATCGCCGTCCCAGTGATCGACTCGCGATCGTCTGCGCAACGCGTCGATCGCCTTGAACCGACCGGTGGAGATGAGCCACGCGCGCGGATTCTCCGGCAGACCACCGGACGGCCACTGCTCGAGCGCAGCACGGAACGCCTCCTGCATCGCCTCCTCGGCAAGGTCGAGATCGCCGAGCAGGCGCACGAGCGTAGCGAGCACCCGGCGCGATTCGGCGCGATAGGTCGATTCGACTACCGTTTGTGTACTGACGGACGGATGCCCGGCCTCCCCGGTTGTCACCGTCGATTCATCCCTCTTCAAGGATACGTCATCCGGCGTCCGATCTCCTCCGGTTCTCGGCCTCCTTACGGCTTACCGTTTTCGCCGCCTCGCGCAGCTCGGGCGTGTACGCGTCGCCGAAGTCGTCGGGTTCGAAGAACTGCCGGATCTCGAGTTCCCCGTGATCTCCGGGACACCGTTTCGCCCACTCGATCGCCTGCTCCATCGATTCGACGTTCCAGATCCAGTATCCGGCGACGAGATCTTTCGCCTCGGTAAACGGACCGTCGACTACGCTCCGCTCGGTTCCCGAAAACCGGATCCGGGCTCCGGCCGAGCTCGGGCGCAGACCGTCTCCGTCGAGCAGGATGCCGGCGTTCCCCAGCTCCTCGTTGTAGCGGCCCATCGCGGCGAGTAGCTCCTCACCGGGCATGATTCCCGCTTCCGTTTCCTCATTTGCTTTGACAAATACCATGACTCTCATGCTCTATTGTCGCACGGACATCATGAAAATCGACATCTTTCCTGCGAATTTTTCTTCTCGACCTCGCAACTCGCGGCTGGTTTGACAAATTCGTCGGTGAGGCGAGCATTCCCACCCAGGAGTTCGTCGGACTTCACTTCGGAGTAGCGCAAGCGTATGCTTGACAACCGTACTCACGGCCTCAATGATTGCATCTGGCCACAGGGAGATACTCAGCCGGGAATAATTCTCCGTCACGCGGTAGCCTCGGGCGGATGTGCCGAACGCCGGCCCGAGGACGCGCACTCCGCGTTCCCTGCTGCCACGGCTCCAAGTGTTCAGGTGTACGTATATATATGGCTCGAAATCATCTTAGTGTAGTAATCCCGTGTAAAGACGAGGAGTTCTTCCTGCCGAGGCTCCTCGACGCCCTCGGCGCGCAGCGCGAGATCAGCCGCATCGAGTATGTGTGCGCGATATCGCCGGATACGACCGACGGTACAGAGGCGATAGCACGACGCTATGGATGCCGGGTAGTGAACGGGGGGCGACCGGCGACCGCGCGAAATAACGGGGCACAGGCGGCGACATACGATACGATTCTTTTCATCGACGCGGACACCTATCCGGAACACGATCTCTTTCTGAGCCGGGCACTCGCCGAATTCCGGGACAGAGAATTGCACGTAGCCGGAACGCTGCTTTCACCCGATTATCGCGGGAACGGTGTGAAGCGATTGTTCTACTCCGGCCTGTACCGCTTTCTGCGATACGAGTTCACGCGACGCCAGGACACAGCGAATCCTGTGATGCAGTCGGCCATGTTCTTCGATCGCGAGGCATTCTTCGACCTTGGTAGATTCAAGGAAGGTATCTTTCGGGAGGATTCCGAGATAGCCGCTCGGGCTGTGTCTTCCGAGTTCGGTTACCGATTCGGTATAATAAGAAACAGCGGATTTCTCAGGAATTCCGTGCGAAGATTCGAGGGGAAGCCGGTCAGGACGTTGGTCAAGGTAGGATACCTGAATGCGAAGGCCGAGCTATTCGGATACGAGGCGCTCGAAGACACGATCGACTCATACCTCAACGGAGAGTTATAGAAACGGTGCTCGGCGGCTACCCGCGGTCTGCGTACCCCTTTTTCTGTTTTTCGCTGCCGCTCCGGCATCTGCCGAGGTACTTGCCCCGCCCCCGTACGGCGCAATGACGTTGGGGCCGGAGAAAGGGTTGTTCTCGAACGTAGTGTTCTGGAGTCGCCTGGAACGTTTCGTCAGTGACCAGGAGTGGATCGGCAGCGACGATCACAACTACCACTACGATCTGGGCTCATATCTTACCGTGTGGAGGGGCGACCGCGATGCGGTCGAAGGAATGTTCCGCTACCAGTACCACAGCGAGCGTCCGCCCCCGCAGCGCAGTTCATGGCTCTTCCACTCGGCGGTCTTCGTCAACGAAGTGGGAATCAGGTACCGCCGGAAGCTCGGTCCGATTCTCCTGAGCGCCCATTTTCGCCACGACTCCAAGCACGAACTCGACCGGGCCAGCCGGCGGATGGCTGCCCACGATGCCGTCGGAATCGAGGCACTCGTCCGCAATCCGGACCTCTTTGGCCCCGGTGCCGTCCACGGCTTTCTCCGAGCTACGGGCGAAGTCAAGCTTCCGATCTATGTCTTCCAGGATCTCGATCTGGAGGCGGATGCTGTCTACCGGGGTATGGGAGCGATCGAAGCGGAGGTCGAGCCGTTCCGGATCGCCCGCCGGCATCCCGTTTTCGTCAACGCCCGGGTTGCCGGTATCCTCAACGAACGTCCCGCGGAGATTCGCGGGGAGCCGGTCCCGAAGCCGGGATACTACACTCACCTGGACTATCAGGTACGCGCCGGGGTTCGCTTTGCCGGAGGGCGCGGATCATTCGTCGTGTACAGCGAGCTCGAGCGTTTGAGCGACGACTGGGTGGATCGCGAGCGGTTCAAAGATCCCGACTTCGACCCGCTCCATCTCCTGAGTTTCGCAATTATGTTCGTTGGCCGAAACTGAGCTGACACAGCTGCTCCGGCCGTGCCTGCCGGCGACCGTTCCGGTGTGTCGCGCGCTCATTCGTTATCGCGCGACGGCGGTACTCGCCGGTCATAAGCCGATCTATCGCGTCCCTCCCGGCCACTTCATCCGCGCCGTCAGCCGCAGCACAGCCGTCGTGTGATTGTCGTCGGAAGGCCGATAGAGATCCTGCTCCGGACTCGACCCGGTTTCGGCCCGATCCCGACGCAACACATTCCACCAGTGCGTCATCTCACCGGAAATCCCGACCGTCAGCGTTCCCCCGAGTACCTGCGGCGAAATGGAGCTGCCGGCCGACAGTGCAAGCCCGTGTTCGAGCACCTCTTCGTCCAGCAGGCGCGTACTCCCGAACGCTCCTTCGCCGCCGTGGTCGCGCCATGAGGAGTAATCGCCCCACTGATTCGCAGGGCTCTTACTTCCGCTCACCGTGTACTCGATGCCACCCTCCAGAGCGAGCGCTCCTCCGATCTGCGGCGGTACCGGAAGATCGTGTTCCCAGTCGGCGCGCAGTGCAAGCGTGTTCTCTCCCAGATAGAATCCGAAGTAATTGTCGCGATAGTCGAATGTCCGGCGCTCATCGCCGCGCGGCCACGAGATTTCCGGATAGTAGGTGTAGCCGTAGTTCCGGCTTCCCGAAGTCTGGAACGTATACATGAGCGCGCCCGCGTGAGAGAGACGGAAACGGCCGACCCCGGTGTCCATTCGCCCCGAGAGCAGCCACGCTCCCATGAACGGATTCTGGTGCTCGCGATGCGGGTGCGTGATGGCGTGTGCATTGAAGTCGTCCACCAGGACCTGTCCTTCCAGTCGCCACGGCAGGCGCGCCTCCTCTCCGTCGACAGCGGCATAGAAACCCATGAGGCTTTTATAGTTGATGTCCTGTTTCCACGGGTATTCGCCGGACCCGAGGATGTACTGGGTCAGGTATCCCGGCAGCGGGCTGAAAAAGAACTCCGGCACGAAAAGCGGACCGGTTCCGTCGCTGGTTTGCTCGCCGGAGTCCGGGAGAGGTACGAGCACCGTCGCATCCTGAAAGCCGACCTCCCACCGCTCTCCGGTTACGGCGAACGTCTGGAAGACAATGCTCTTGTCCGGATAGCCGTGTACGCTATTGCGCGTCAGCTCCACCGACCGTGTCAGAAAGCGAACCCGGTCGCTCCGGTAGTCCAGCTCGTAGAGAAACGCGGAGTTTTCCCTGCTCGAGACGAAGAGCGAGTACGGGCTCTCGACTACATCACGATGGGGAAATCGACCTGCCCGGGCTGAAACCGGACGCCCATCGAAGCCGAGGCCGGCTTCCCGTATGAGAAAGTACACGTCGTAGTTCGGGATGTCGAGGATCGCTCGCGCTCCCACGTACTCCCCGTCACCGGAGGCGCGGAGGTCGAATGCTCCGTATATGCCGCTCCACGGCGAGTCGTACCGCACGGCAAGTCCGTGATCTGTGTAGACACCTCGAGTGCCGAACTTGGGCAGGGTGCCGGCCGTGCCGGTGAGGTATGTCGCTACGGCGAACCCTGGGGGCAGGATTCCACCGCCGGTCTCAGCTCCAGCGCCGGTCTCACTCCCACCTTCCGCCCGGTCCGAAGCGAAAGCAGGCGATGTACCGACGGCAAGCGCCACGACGATGATGAGCGCCAGATTGCGTCGCATAGAGCGCCCAAGGTAACACAGTTGAACGAGACAATCCACGGAACCGACGTCGAGAAGCTCGGTGTGACTCATCTCACAGAATTGTCGTGCGCCCTCACGACGACAGGCTTTCCTCTTAGCTACGGCTCTTGCCTCCGCCGGCTATCTGCGCACAGCGATTCTTCCGGTCAGGAGTTTGTCCGA
>SLAN01000013.1 GCA_007126865.1 Spirochaetales bacterium
AAGCTCCTCTCCGATCGGAAACTGTGGTTTCCGCTCGCGAATCCTCACCATGCTCTGTGAAGGAATCTGCCGTACCATTATTCTCCCGTCCTCCGGATGAACTCCATATCCCGGACGCGACCCGTTGAAAGGCGGAATCGCCGAAACTCGCCGTCGGCGGTCACATCGGAAAAGGAAAACCGCCACGACCCGGCCCGCCACGTGCTCGCACCGGTGTACGATAACCGAATCCGATTCGCTCCCGGGCGCTCAAGATACAGTGAATGCCCCTCGCGCGTCAGGCGGTACTCAACATCGAGCTCGCCGTTGTAGAAGGTACCGCTATACGGTTCGACGAGCCGGGCAAGCTCCTCCTCCAGGAGTATGGTCGCAATCTGCTCGGCAATCCGGCCGGCAACGAGATCGTCGCGATTGGAGAAAACGATGATCGATGCCCCGACCTCCGGGAAGTAGCGATAGTCGTGTCGAAACCCCATGAACCGCGCACTGTGGCCGACCCATGAGTAGGAGTTCCACTTGTCGCGGCGCAGACCGAACGCATAGCGTCCGTCCCGACCGATCAGCGAGCGCATAACCGCCTCGATATCGAGAGGATCTTCCCGGCGTAGCCGGTCCCAGCGGATCCAGTCGGAGACGGTCGTGTAGACCCCGCCATCTCCGTAGCCTTGCCACGTATTCAGGTAGGCATGGGCCCACTCATCTCCACTCAGCTCGTAGCCGATGGCACGCTGAGCAACCACGCGCCGGCGATCGACCTGAACGTGCGTGTCATCCATGCCCATCGGTTCGAACAGCTCACGCTCGGCAAAACGGTCGAAACGCGTACCGGCAACCTCTTCTATCACCGCCGCCAGCACCATGTAGTTACTGCTCGACTCGCGCACCGATGAGCCGGGCCGTCCCGTAAGCGTCTCGGCCCGATAGACGGTATCGAGGTAGTCCTCGAGCGAGAGCGGATCGGCAACACTGATATCGGCCACCTCGATCAGCTCGAAGTAGTCGGGCAGCCCCGCGCTCTGGCGTAACAGGTGTCCCACTGTGACATCCTCGGCCCATTCCGGCCAATCGTCGAGGATTTCGGCCACACGGTCGGCGGAGTCGAGCTCACCGTCCCGCATGAGCACAGCCGCCGCTGCGCCGGTGACCTGCCGCGAGAGTTGTGCCGCGTAGAAGCGCGTCTCCGCGGTAATCGGCACGCCATAGTCGAGATTCGCCACTCCGGCATCCCGCCGGTATCTGAGCCCGCTGTCATCGACCACGGCAACGGCGATTCCCGGTTCGTCCGGCTCAACGAGTGAATCGATCAGCTCGTCTATCCGCTCTCTTCGATCTCCGTCGATCTCCAGAGTCCGCTCGTTTTCGTCCGGCGTGTCTTCCGCGGCTCCGCCGGCGGCCGCCGAAACACCCGCGCCGAGCATGGACGCCGTCAGAAGGAGAAGGATGATGGATTCACGGGAACGTCCGTTCATAGGCCGTCGTCCGAAGGTTCGTCGTCCGGCAAGGGGTCGCCCCGGCGCCGAAACGTCAATTCGCCGACACTCGGTGTTCGCAAGGTGAAGTAATCGGCACCGTCGGCGAATTCGAGTCGCCGGCTGCCGCTCGCGAACTCACCTTGGCCCCGGTGCACGAAACGCTGCGCCGGACGCCGGTCGTGTTCGAGGTACAGATCGCCGTCGCGCAGCGTGACCGTGTATCTCGCCCTCAGAGAGTCGTGCTCGTACTCTCCTTCGTATCGTTTCAGTTCCTCCTCGAATCGATCGGCAAGTAACTCATCGACGATTCGCACGGCGTACGAATACGGGCTGACATCGGCTCGGTTGCAGAATACCGAGATGGCAATCTCCTCGTCCGGCAGATAGAGGAACTGCGTGCGAAAGCCCATATAGTTGCCGTCATGCGCGAAGGTCTCGATTCCGCGGTACGTTCCGGCGTAGAGCCCCGAGGCGTATCTCAGTTGCCATCCGGTATCGGTCGACCCCCGTTCTGTCATGCGCTCGGCGAAGTCGTCCAACGGCGTTCGATTGTCGGTGAAATTCCGGCTCCATAACGCGAAGTCTTCGACGCTCGTCACGAGTCCGCGAGCTCCTATCCAGTCGGCGTGACCGCGATAGAACTCGCCGAATCGAGTGCCGAGGCGAATGTAGCTCATGGCACGGTTGGGAATCGGGCGGGCAGGGTCGGCATGAAAGTGGGTGTGTTCCATCTTCGACGGTTCAAAGAAGTTTCGCGCCGCGTAGTCGTTCAGACGCTCACCGGTTACCCGCTCGATAACCTCCGCGATCAGCACGTAACCGGTATTGCTGTAGAGATAGGCGGAACCGGGTCGGAAATTGAGATCGTGCTGGGCGAACACATACGATAGCAGGCGATCCCTACCGGTGACCCGGTCAAGCCCTCGACCTTCGATCTGAAGGAGGTGGATGATATCACGCAACCCGGAGGTATGGTGCAAAAGATGCCGCAACGTAATCGGAGCTCGATACTCGGGAAGCTCAGGCAGATACGCGCGCACATCGTCGTCGAGATCGACCTCACCGTCCTGATCGAGCAGAAGCAGAGCGGCGGCGGTCACCTGTTTCGACAGGGAAGCGACGGAAAAGCGGGTTTCGGAGGTAATCGGAATTCCGTAATCGAGATTCGCGCTGCCGTAGGCATTCTTCAGCAGCAACTCGCCGTCACACGTTATTGACACCGCACAACCGGGGTCGTCCGGTGCGATCGCCGCGAAAATCTCGTCTATCCGGCGACGTTGACCGTGCCGGGCGAGATCGTCACGCGCGTCGGCACCTTCGGCGTGATCGGCCGCGAACAGCAACACACCGCTCGAGGGCGGCGCGGTAGCAAGCAGGACAATGAACAACAGTAAGCAGAAGCGGTGCAGACTACTACGATGCAAAGACTCCGGACCCCTCGAAACGCCCGCGAACGTGTCGGATTTCGCTTCGGAACTGACTATCGGGCGTATTTCCACTCACCGGCGCGCATCGCGACGGTCGAGACTGCGCATTCGGCCGTCCCAACGTTCGGTTCTGCCGATGCGGCCCATATGGCCGACAAGCTCCCGTCCCCATTATAATCCGAAATCCGCCGTCCCGCACACCGCTCTATTGTAGAATCGGGGCGACTACCGCAGATCAAACACCAGATCGACTGACGCAGTCACCTCGATGTCGCCGCTCGCGTACGCCTCCGGCTCCGCGGACTCGATCTGAAGCTGATCGGCGCGGACCATCGGGCGGGGGAAGCTGAAACTCTGCTCCCGAACGGTACGAACGCGGCCGAGTTCGGCGTCGAGCGGGTCGAGCATCGCAAGCGCCTTACGTCGCGCCTCAGCCACAGCCTTTCGCAACGCCTCATCGGTGGCCTCGCTGCGGTCGGAGATATCGTAGCTCACACTGCGAAGTCGGTTCGCTCCCCGCTCGAAGAGTGCGGCCACGATGTGCGGTAGCAATTCGAGATCGTCGACAACAACCGATACATCGCGAATCGCCTCGAAACCGTCTTCCACATAGCGGCGGTTCGGCTCGTCGTAGCGACGCAACGGTCGGAGTTGCAGCGATTCCATGCGGATCTCGCGTTCGGGGACACCGAGCTCGCGGACCGCCTCGAGGGCCGCTGCCGACGCCCGCTCGTTGTCGACTCGTGCGGCATCCGCCTCATCCGCCCGAGTTTCCACCGCGAAACGCACAGTGGCGGTATCGGGGGCCACGCGCACGACACCGCGCCCGGAAACGTGCAGCTGTCGCTCTTCGGAAACCGCTTGTCCGTGTGCATCCGCCCCTCCGATCGCGACGGCGAGAGCAATACCGATGAAAAGAACGAACGGTCGTGAAATCAGTGTGTTCATATCCGCTCTCAGTATACCGCACTTCTGTTGAGGAATCGCTCGCTTTTCGATTCTCGGCGATACATTCCACGATGTGCCGAAGTTCACGAGCCATTGACGGTCTGTCGACACTCCCCGACACTCCCGTTGACAGAGTCGAGCGACCCTGATACAAGGGCATTCGATACAACGAGTTCGTACGCGCGACCGTCGTATAATGGTTATTACCCCAGCCTTCCAAGCTGGAGATGTGGGTTCGATTCCCATCGGTCGCTGAGCAGGAGTTTGTCGGACTGCACTTCGGAATTGAATATCGGCCTATACCCACGGACGAGCGTGCATCGTGATTGCCGGAAATATGCAACCGCCGATCCCGATATTCAATTCTGCCCATATGTCCGACAAACTGCGGACACGCCGCCTTCAGCCGAGGCGGCGTTTTCGTATGTGTTGCCGCGAAGCGGCCGAACGAGAGCGACGCGGAAACCGCATATCTCCGCGGCACAGAGCCGTACGTAGAACGGGGAGTTGCCCGAGAAGCTCGTAGTTCTCAGTTCTTGCCAACATGTATATTCGAGAGCACAGGAGCGTGTGCCATGGCGCAACGTGGAGAGATTTTCTCACAGCGAGTGAACCGGGAGAACCGGACCTACTTCTTCAACATCAAAGAAAACCGCCGCGGCGATCTGTTTCTGGCGATCGTCGAGAGCAAGAAGCTCGCCAGCGGGGAGTTCGACCGACATCAGGTCATGGTCTACGAGGAAGACCTCGTACCGTTTTCCGAGGGGCTGAAAGAGGCGCTCGATGTCATGCGGAAGGAACGCTATCAGCGTGCAACACACCGCGGAAAGTCCTCCGGTGAATCGGACACGCACCGTGATCGCTGAGGGCACGGCGGTGTCCGGCGGTCGGGTAGCCTTTGTGTGAGGCGAATCCGTAGCGACAATCCCATTCGCCGTAACGCTGCATCCACCGATCGCGCCACACCTTGGCCACGATACTCGCAGCCATTACCTCCGGCACTTCACGATCTCCTCCTACCAGCGCCCGAACGGCGATCGACCGGCATTCGCCGGACGGAGCCTCTCCGCTCACCGGATCGTCGAGGTCGGGACAGAAGCGCCCGTCGACAACTACCTCGACCGGTTGCTCGAGTATCGCCTTCTCTCGGAGCGAAGTAAACGCACGCGACATCGCCTCCAACGCCGCATGATGAATGTTCAACGTATCGATCTCCTCCGGCCAGACCCAACCGAGCGCCCAGCAGGCGTCGCCGGCAACAACCGTTTTCGCGATCGCCTCCCGTTGAGATGCCGAGAGCGCCTTACTATCGGCCAGGATGTCCCGGGGGAAATGCGGTCCGAGTACGACAGCTGCGGCGGTAACCGGACCGGCGAGCGGCCCTCGTCCCGCCTCATCGATTCCACAGAGTGTCACGCCGAGCGTAGTCTACGGCTCGCCGGGCGGAGCGTGCAAGCTTCCGGGGCGGCGACGTACGCGCCCCCGATCCACGCGCCGGTTGCCGCGCGGGCCTTCCGGAGTTCGCACAACGCGTCTAAACAGGACACTAAACAGGACCCAATGTTGACCGGGACGAAAGCACCTTGGTAAGGTTTGCCGCAATCGGTGCGGTCCGGGAGTTTGTCCGACAAACTCCCGGGATTGTGCCGCCGCGGCGGCATCTGCCGAGTTCGCTGCCGGCGCCGGTCACCGGCCATACAGGAGAACACGTGTTTCTGAAATCGATCGAACTGTTCGGATTCAAGAGCTTCGCCGATCGCTGCAAGCTCGAATTCACCGACGGGGTGAGCGCGCTGCTCGGTCCGAACGGGTGCGGCAAGAGTAATGTTGTCGATGCGATCAAATGGGTGCTCGGTGAGCAGGCGAGCAGGAGCCTGCGCGCCGACCGGATGGAAGATGTCATTTTCAACGGCACCGAGAATCGGAAGGCGCTGAACGTTGCCGAAGTAACGCTCACCCTTGCCAATGACGAAGGCATCCTGCCGATCGATCAGAGTGAGATCGCCGTTCGGCGCCGCCTCTATCGAAGCGGCGAAAGTGAGTACTCGATCAACAATACCCCCGTGAAGTTGCGCGAATTGCGCGAGCTCTTCTACGACACCGGGATCGGAAAGACCGCCTACTCGATCATGGAACAGGGCAAGATCGATCAGGTTCTTTCCAACAAGCCGGAGGAACGACGCACCATTTTCGAGGAAGCGGCGACGATCACGCGCTACCGGTTCAAGGGACAGGAGGCGGAACGCAAGCTCCAACGCACAGAAGAGAACGTGCAGCAGGTCGAAAACATCCTGAACGAGGTCTCGAAGAGCTATACCAATCTCGAGAAGCAGGCAAAGAAGACCGTCCAATACAGGGAGCTGAAGGACCGCATTTTCGGGCTCGAGCTCGACCGCGAGCTGCTGAAGCTCAAACGGCTACTCGAGGACCGCGATTCCCGCGAGCGGCGACTCAAGCAGGCGACCGAGCGCCGCGACGCCATACGAGAGAAGATCGACAGCGCCAACGAGAATGTCGAAACGAGTCTCGACGAGGTCAACGAGATGGAGAGTACGCTCGTCGAGAAGCAGAAACAACTGTACGGCATGGAGATCGAGCGCGGAAACTTCGAAGGGCGCATCAACATGATCGAGGAACGCCGGCAGGAGCTCCGCGAGAAGATCGAAGCCGATACCACGCGCGAGAAGAGCATCGAGACGAAAATCGAAGCAGGCGAGCGTGATCTCACCGATCGCGGAAAGCAACTCGAAGAGCTCGCCGAGCGAATGGAAGATGTCAAGCGCAATATCGCCGATTTCGAACAGCACATAGAGCAGGCGAACGATACGATCCGGGAAAACAGCGAGGCGGCCGAACGCAGCCGCGGCCGGATTCGGGAACTGGAGGCGGAGGCGGAGGCGCTGTCCGAGGAGCTTCGCGGGCTTACCGATACGATCGTTACCGAGCTCGATACGCGACTGAAGGAGTCGGGCTACCGCGGGGCCGATCGGCAAGCGCGTTCGGATGAGCTCGACCGGATGTATGCGAGCCTCACGCGCACGGTGAGCTCGCGTCGAAGCCAGCTCCGTGACCGGATCATGACCGCCTCCGACGACAACACGGCTGCCCTTCGAACGGCCGCCGAGGCCGGCGGGGAGGCACTCGAGGCGATCGAAGCGATCTCGCTCCAACTGGGCGAGGCGATCGAGGCGTTCCGCAACTCCATTCCGGAGTTTCTCGACGAGTTTCTCGCTCCGGAGGGAACACTCACCCGCAAGCGTACGATCGACGAGCGAAGCGATGCGATCCGCTCGGAAATCCGCTCGTTGCGCGAGGAGATCGACTCGCGGGAGAAGGCGAGCCGTCAGCTGACCGAGCGGATTAACGAGTACCGCGCAACGCTCGAACAGATGCGGATGAACGAGGTGCAGCTTCGCACGCGCTCGCAGGCACAGCGGGAGGCGCACGAGCGAGCAAAGTCCGATATCGCCGAGCTGCAGAATACGCTCGAAGAAAACCGGCGCAGCGTAGCCGAATCCCGGCGGCGTCTCGAGGAGTTCGGCACGCAGCTGACCGACCTCGAGAAGCAACGCGACGAGCTGTCCGGCCGCGAAGAAACGCTGAAAAAGGAGCTCCAGCAACTCGAGGAGACGATCTCCCGCCGCAACAAGGAGCTCGCTGAACGGGAGCGGGCGGTGAAGGGGATGATGAACGACCTCGCGAAGGCGCAGGCCG
>SLAN01000233.1 GCA_007126865.1 Spirochaetales bacterium
GCACGCGCCGCCGGGCACGGCGGCTATGAGGAAGCGCGAGCGATTCGCGACCTGGTCGGCGGATCGGGCGGTGATGCCGGCGGCGACCGGCCGGCGAAGTCCGGCAAGAAGCCCGAGGAGGAGTTTTTCGGGCTCAAGCGCGACCTGGAGAGCCTCTGTGAGTTCATCCGTTCCTTCCTCTCCCGGCACGGGCGGTGGCGATCGCCGGCGTTTATAGCCGGCGAAAGCTACGGCGGCTACCGCGTCGGCAAGCTCGCACGGCTGCTGCAGGAGCGGTATGGAGTCGGGCTGAACGGAGCGTTGCTGATCTCGCCGGCGCTGGAGTTCCACACCCTCGACCGGTCCGACTACGACGTGCTGCCGTGGATCGATGCGCTGCCGAGCTACAGCCTCGCCGCGACGGTGCACGGCAAACAGAGTGCGGTCGAGATCTCCGGATCGCCCCACTCCGAGGCGGCGGTCGCCTCCGTGCGGGAGGCAGCCGAGCGCTTCGCTGCGCGCGATCTTCCGGCACTGCTGACACTCGGCGACACCCTCCCCGAACGCGAGCGAGGACGAGTGTACGCACGCCTCGCCCGTCTCACCGGCCTGCCGCGCGACTTCGTTGCCCGCAAGGCGGGCCGCATCGGCATACGGGCCTTTGCCCGCGAATTGCTACGCGAGAGCCGGCGGGTGCTCGGGCTCTACGACGCATCGGTCGGCATTATCGACCCGTACCCCGACCGCGAGCGGTACGAAGGGCCGGATGCCACGCTCATGGCGATCGATCGGGTGTTTTCCGCCGGCATCAACACGCAGCTGCGCGAGAACATCGGACTGAAGAGCGAGCGCGACTACCACCTGCTGAGTTTCGATGTGAACAAGGCGTGGAAGGTCGACTACGAACGCCACGCGCTGGAAAGCCACATCGGGGCGACCGACGACCTGCGCTACGGCATACAGCTCAATCCGCACATGCACGTGCGAATCTCGCACGGAATCTACGATCTCGTTACGCCCTACTACGCTTCAGAGCGACTTGCCGCCAACATGAAACTCGATGACGCCGCGCGAGCGAGAGTATCGCTCCGCCACTATCCGGGCGGCCACATGTTCTACACGTGGCAGCACTCGCGCGCGGCGTTTACGCGCGACGTCGCCGCCTTCTACCGGGCCGCGACCGGGCGGGGTTAAGCCGGCGGCAGCCTCCGGGCAGCCGAACGGGCTCGGGCGCATTCGCCGGCGGCAGCCTCGGGCAGCCGAACGGGCTCGGGCGCATTCGCCGGCGAGCCGGGGGGTGTGGCACCGAACCGGCGTGAACGCTTCAGCCGGTCGAGACACTCCCGGCGGTGGCGCAGCGCTCGGCTTCCCGGACGGCCGTTACGACGCTACGCCGCCACAGGAAGCCGGCTTCCGCCGCCAGCGCGACGATCAGGCTGATCGCCGCGAGCAGCGCACCCGGTACATCGAAAAGGATGGGCCCGAGCCAGACACAGAGAAAGAGCACGATGCTGTGCAGCACCACCGCGCTTGCGAGCGCACCGGTGCGCCGCTCATGTACGAGCTTGCCGCGGAACCACGATTTTGCGGTCGCCAGCATCGGCACCAGGAAGAGAATCATTACCGGGGCGGCGGTAAAGGGCAGGAGCACCGCCGGTAACCCGCTCACCGTCCGGAACCACATCTCCGAAAGCGGCGTGACCGCGGTAATGAGAAAGAGTACGCCGATCGCGGCGGCCAGATGCCACGTGAAGCGCCGCACCGGCCCATAGTTCTCGCGTGACCGCGCAAGCAGCGCCACAACCGTCTCCTGATAGCTGAGCGCAAGCGAGTTGAAGAGAAAGAGATATCCGTTGATGACCGGCCATACCGCGAGCGCCTGCACCGGAAACTGTGCCCGCGACATTCCGAAGGTAAGGAGCGGTTGCGCACAGAGAAAAATGATTGATGTTAACGACAGCGGTACGTAGAAGGAGAGCAGCGAGCGACGGTCGAGCACCTCATCGTCAGGTCCCGGCTCCGGCACCTCCCGGCTGAGCACCGGACGACAGAATATCCAGGAGGCGATCGCCGAACCGACCACGCCGGCGATCAGCGCGATCGCCGCCAGCGATGCACCGGGAACAGCCGCCGTAACGAGTCCCCAGATCAAAACCCCGCCGCTTCCGACCAGCCGCACGATCATCGTCACCGGTATCACGGCGGTATGCCCGTAGCGGATCAGCACCCCCTGCCAGAGCCGCCTATACCCCACCGCCGCGGCGAACGGCGCCATGAGCAGAAAGGCGCGCCGGCTCGGTTCGACCAGATGCTCGGGAACGGTGAGCAATGTCCGGACGATGAACTCGAACAGCGGCGTCAGCGCAATAAGCAGATGCAGCGCGGTGAGCACCACCGCAAGCAGATGCATGAACCGCAGCAGCGTCCGGTAGCGACGTCTATCGCCGGCGAGCGCCGTACCGGCGGTCAGCAGCTGGATAATCGGGCTCTCCACCACGAGCGCGAGCGAGAACGCGATGCCGAATGCGGCGAGGTTGACCGTTTCGTCCGGCAATCGCGCAACGACCGCCGCGAGCGCCGGCTGCTCTATGGCCATCATGAGCCACATGAGCGCCAGCGGCACCCAGAAGAGGAAGATCACCGTCGGGGTGACCGGATTCGTTGAGTTCGGAGAGTTGAGCGAACGGTTCACTGATGCGCCTGAATTACCGATGCGCCCGGATCACTGAAGCGCCCGGAGCAGGTTCACCGCCTCGATCGCCGTTTGAGCACACTCGGCGCCCTTGTTTCCGCCTTTGACGCCGGCTCGCTGCAACGCCTGGTCGACATTCTCGGTGGTGAGCACGCCGAAGATCACCGGCTTCCCGAAGCGCTCCGACGCGCCGCCGATGCTCTTCGCTGCTTCGGCGGCCACGTAGTCGAAGTGCGGTGTCTCTCCTCGTATAACCGCGCCGAGACAGATGACCGCATCGATATCGTCGCGGGCGGCGAGCGCGCGGGCGACGAGCCCGATTTCGAAGGCGCCCGGCACGTGCACGACCGTAATGTCCGACGGGTTCACGCCGTGACGAATGAGCGCATCTTCGGCTGCGTCATAGAGCTGGCCGGTCACCAGTCCGTTAAACCTGCTGAGGACAACGCCGATCCGCTGTCCGCTTCCGTTCATCGATCCGTGTACTTCCTTGATATCGCTCCGCATTCTATCCTCGCTTTTCGAGTCGTTCCGCCTCGCGGGTCAGCTCGTCGACATGAATGAGCACCATACCGAGCTCCTCGGCCACCACCTCCAGCTCGGCCCTGCCGGCCATATCACCGTTCTCGCTCATGATTTCGCAGATAACCCCGGCGGGCGCCAGCCCCGCCATGCGGCAGAGCCAGACCGCCGCTTCGGTATGACCGCGACGGGCTGTCAACCCTCCGGGGTGGGCCACGATCGGAAAGATGTGGCCCGGCCGAGCAAGCTCGTCCGGTTTCGACTTCGGATCGCTGAGAACCTGTATCGTTTTCGCCCGGTCGGACGCCGAGACACCTGTCGTGGTTCCCTCCACCGCATCCACACTCACGGTGAAGTTGGTACCGTGGAGCGCGCCGGTGGAACCGTTCTGCGGCGCCAGCTCGAGCCGTTCGGCGATCTCCTTGTCGATCGCAAGGCAGACCAGCCCGCGCCCCTTGGTGACCATGAGGTTGATGGTTTCCGATGTTACTCCGGGGCCGGCGGCCACGAAATCGCCCTCGTTCTCGCGGTCGGAATCATCGATTACGATAATCGTGCGACCGGCGGCAATCTCCGCCACCGCTTTTCTCACGTTGGTGCTTTCGATCGCCTCGATCGCCGTTCGAGCTCCCTTGCTCATGCGTACCCCCACTTCGCCAGCTGCGAAACATCGAGCCTCCCGTCGCTGTTCGTCCACGCGGTCAGCATTCGCGCCACGTATCGGCCGAGTATGTCGGTCTCGATATTCACCTGCTCGCCCGGATCGAGCGTGACCAGGTTCGTGTGCTTAGCGGTGTGCGGTACGATATTGATGCCGATTTCGCGTCGCTCGATGGAGGCCACCGTCAGGCTGACCCCATCGACGGCGATGCTCCCTTCCGGGACAACGAGCGGCATCAACTGCTCGGGTAGCTCGATTCGCAGCAGCCAGTTTTCCCCGCGCTGCTCGACCGAGCGGATCTCGGCGACCGCGCTCACATGCCCCTGTACCATATGCCCGCCGAGGCGCGCGTCGGCACGCAGCGAGCGCTCGAGATTCACCGGTACTCCCGGCTCGAGCCGCCCCAGTGTTGTCTTCTCAAGCGTTTCCCCGACCGCCTCGCAGGAGAAACTCTCGCCGTCGACCGCGACGACGGTCTGACAAACACCGTTCACGCTCACCGAGTCGCCTGTCTTCAGATCGTCGGCGATTGTCCGTATGGCAATGCGCAACCGGCGTCCGCCGTCGATCACCGCGCTTTCGGTCACGCGTCCTACCTCTTCGATTAACCCTGTAAACATAACACTCCCGCTATCTCGTCGAATGCCCGCCCCTCACCGGGCGCCCGGAGACTTCCGTACGTTCTCACCGGATCTATCAATCCGGTCACAAGCAAATCCTCGCCGACGGTACGCATCGACACGCACTGCAGGTGCGGTCGACTCCCGGCGCCTTCCACACCGATGTCGCCGAGCCATTCTACCCCGGTGCCCATGAGCGACGGGTTCGTGTAGACACTGAGTCGATCTACGAGCCGGCTGCGGATCAGCGCGGTTGCGAGCCCCCGTCCGCCTTCGACGAGGATACTGGTAATCCCGCGCCGGCCGAGCTCCTGAAGGGCCGGAAAGAGGTCGATGTGACCGGAGCGGTCGGTAGGACAGGTGACGAGCTCAACGTTCGTACCTGCCAGCTCGCCGCCCCGCCGGATTTCCGCATCCCGCGTACAGAGCACATATACCGCAGCGGCGCCGTCTGAGGCCATGCTCGAGCCGGGCACCGCCCGCAACCCGCTGTCCACGACGACCCGAGCGGGGTTTCGCCCGTCGACGTGCCGAACGGTCAACGACGGGTCGTCGCTTATGACCGTACCGGCGCCGACCATAACCGCGTCGTACTCGCTGCGCATTCGGTGTACCTCGACCCGCGATCGTTCGCCGCTGATCCAATGCGAGCTGCCGTCACGCGAAGCGATCCGCCCGTCGAGCGTGGCGGCGATCTTGAGATGCACGTACGGAACGCTGCGCTGAATCCAGGCGAAAAAGGGCTCGTTCAGCAGGCTCGCCTCGTCGCGCAAGACGCCGTACGTGACCGAGATTCCGGCCTGTTTCAACGCCTGCTCGCCGAGTCCGGCCACGTGGGGATTCGGGTCGTAGACCGCGAATACGACCCGCGACACCCCTGCCTCGATGATCTTCTCGGTACACGGTGGAGTACGCTTGTCCGGGGTACGATGGCAACACGGCTCCAGGGTGCAGTAGAGCGTCGCTCCGCGAGCGGCCTTGCCGGCGCGCTCGAGCGCGCGTGCCTCCGCATGCGGGGCTCCGCACGACTCGTGCCATCCCTCGGCGATAACCTCATCGTCGACGACGATAACCGCACCGACCATCGGATTCGGCGAGGTACGCCCGGCGCCGCGACGGGCAAGCTCCAGCGCACGTACCATGTGCCGCTGATCGCTGTCCATGAGCACTCCTTATCAAGCGTGGAGGGGAAACGAGCAAATCGGAATAGCAGCACCCGCGGCAACTGCACACTCCGCCCGAGAACGCGGCGCTGCGACGAGTGCGTAATCTTCTCCCCTCCGGACTATACCGTCGGCGCCGGAATTTCACCGGCTCACTCCGTTACGGAATCGCGGACTCTCACCGCCGGTCAGGAATTCCACGGCATTCGCCGCGGTCACCGTGCCCCGAAGATTACTAAGGCTATAGTGTGCTGCGCGGGGGAAAACGTGTCAATGAGGTCTCAGAAGCCGAGACCAGCATTGAGTAATGTCCGTCCCTTACCTCCGGCGAGCTCCCGCCGCGACCACCTCCTCGATTCCGCGGTCCCAATCGGCGACACGTTCCGGCCAGTCAAACGCTGAAGCCCATCTGCGCCTCGCCGCGCGCCTCGCCTCACCGTAGAGCGCACGCTCGTAGAGCACCGCCTCGAGTGTCGGTGCAAGCTGCTCGGTCTCGTCATAGAAGAACGAGTCGGTGCCGTCGTACAGCTCCGGGTACGAGAGACGCCGCGGCAGCACCGGCAGCAGTCCGGCGCGCACCGCCTCGAGTACCGCAAGCCCGAAGTTCTCCTGTCGGGCGGTGGAAACGACGATATCGCACCGCTCGACGATCGCCCGGTACCCGGCGCGATCTTCGACGAAGCCCCACTGGTCGATCCTGTGCGCAAGGCGTGTGCGTGCGGCTTCGAATGCCGGCGGAACATGTCTGCCGGCTCCCCCGACGACCGCCAGCCGCCATGGCAACTCCGGGCGGTCGAGTGCCTCGAGTGCCTCGAAAAACAACTCCGGCGATTTGTCGTGCTCCCAACGATGGTTCCACAGGAGGACCGGACCGCCCACCTCGAGATTGCGCTCGCGTGCCGGGTCGGCCGGTGGATTCACCCCGGGATACACTACCCGCGACGCGGCGGCGACCTCTTCGACGAGATCGCGACAGCGGTAGTCGGGCATACACCCGAGCAGCGACCGTGCACCTTCGAGGAAGGCGTTGCGGCACCAGTGCGAGTTGAACCAGACCGCGTCGGCGGCCAGAGCGGATGCGAGATCGGTCAACGGGTAGTTCGCATCGGGAGTTTCGCCGGTCGATGTCGGATAGCTGAACTGATGCTCGTGAACGTACAGGAGTATCGGCGCGCAGAGCGTCCGGCACCGTGCTCGCAGCAGCGATACGTCGATCGGCGTGGAACAGAGAACGAGATCGACATCGCCTCCGCCGGCACACCGCCTGAGCTCCGCTGCCAGGTGGTACGCAGAGCCGCGCAGGCGCCACTTCCAGTGGCGTGCCGGCATGGTGAGAAGCGTTACCCGATGCCTCGATTGCTCGACAACCGCGTCGGCTATCGCCCGGTGAGACCCGCCGTAGTACGGTTCGAGGAAGAATACGTTGCGGGCCGGCGCCTCGTTTCGCTCAGCGTCCGGACCCACACCCTTACTCGCGCATGCACTTATCGGGGCCGGGACACGGCCCGCCGAGAGTCACCCGCATCGTGTCGAACTGATAGCCGGTTCGCTCACGAAGCATGTCCGCGATGTCGCTCATATCCGCTTCGACGTCGCATACCTTGTTGCATTCAGTGCAGAAAAAATGGACATGCTCGGCGTGGTGCAGCTCGTACACCGAACGCTTCCCCGGCAGCGGGACTTCGCGCAGAATTCCATTCTCCGACAATGTATGTAGATTCTTGTATATCGTCGCAAGCGAGATCGACGGGAAGTGAGCCTGCGCCCGTCGAAAGAGCTCATCAACATCAAGGTGGCCCTGCGCTTCTATCTCGCGTAGCAGCATGAGGCGCTGCGGTGTTACCTTGAGGCCGCCGGATCGTATGAAATGCTCCAGTTGATGTTCGCCCATATCTTTTACCTCTTAATGGC
>SLAN01000255.1 GCA_007126865.1 Spirochaetales bacterium
AACTCGCCGAACCTCTCGATCGCCGAGCTGCAGGCGGCGCTCGCAGGCCCCGCCACCGACGCTCCCCCGAAGGCGATCGTTCCGGTACACCTGTGCGGCCTTCCGTGCGACGTTACACCGATTACCGAGCTCGCCGAGACGATCGGAGCAACAGTCGTCGAGGATGCCGCACACGCCTTCCCCGCCGAGCTTTCAGACGGCTCGCCGGTGGGCTCGCGCGGGACGGCCGTTTTCTCATTTTACGCCACCAAGCCGATCACAACCGGCGAAGGCGGCATGGTCGTTACCGATGATGAGTCGATCGCCGAACGCATGCGCGTCATGCGATTGCACGGCATCGACCGGCCGATCTGGAATCGCTACCGCGGGATCGGCACGCCGTGGGAATACGACGTAGTCGCCCCGGGATTCAAGTACAATATGCCGGACCTCCTCGCGGCCGTCGGCCGCGCCCAGTTGGGGCGCGCGGAGACCTTCCGCCGGTGCAGAGCGGATGCGGCGCACGACTACCGGCGGTTGCTTTCGGATCTCCCCGACGTTCGCCTCCCCGACGATGATCCGGGACACGCATGGCACCTGTTCTGCATCCGCGTTCCCGCAGGGTTTCGCGATCGGATTATCGAAGGGCTTGCTGCGCGCGGAATCGGCGCGAGCGTTCACTACCGGCCGCTGCATATGATGAGCTACTATCGCGAGCGCTACTCGTTGAACGACCGCGATTTTCCGCACGCTACAGCGCGCTTTCGTGAAACCATCAGCCTCCCTCTTTACCCTGAGCTCGATAGCGCCGACCGCCTCTATGTAGTAGAGTCACTGAAGCAGACGATGACAGAGTGCCGTCGCGGGAGTCGGTAGCGTCTACGGACCGCATCCGCGCCACAGGCGACAACCGGACGGCGAGATCGCACGAGGATTAGCCGAACTACTATGCCGACCGCACGCCACATTCGAGGACTTCTCCGCACTCGCCAGCTTTCGCCGGCCGACATCCGCGTCGAGGGCATGAGCTCGGTCGTCGTAGTCAGGTCGGAGAAGGCGCACGCCCGGATCATACGTGTTCATCCGCCCGAGCTTCCTCCCGACGTCCGGTTGCTCGACGGCTCCACGCTCCCGGCCCGGGCGACACTGCGCCTGTACGGCGATTCGGTGCCGATACTTGCCAGGGAGACCGTCCGCTACGTGGGCGAGCCGATCGCCCTCCTGGTCGGCCCGGACCGCGAACAGCTTCTCGCCCTTCGCGAACAGATCAACGTCGTGTACGAGGACTACGAGCCGACGTTCTCCCTCGACACGGCCGACGCATCGGCGGTTGCCGCGACAATCGAACGGGTAAGCGGCAATCCGGACGAAGCGTTCGAGCACGCCACTCGGACGCTCGAGCGCGACTGCAGCACCGGCATCCAGGAGCACTTCTATCCCGAAGCACACTCCGCGTATGCGAACTTCAGGCGCGACGGCCGGATAGAGGTGACGTGCACGACACAGTGGCCGTACCACGTACGGCGGACCGTTGCCGAGACCGCCGGCGTGGCCGCGGCACGGGTGAAGGTATACGCGGTCGAACCCGGCCCGGCGCTCGACGGAAAGCTGTGGTATCCGTCGCTCGTCGCGGCACACGCGGCGATTGCTTCACGGCAGAGCGGACGCCCGTGTCTGCTGCGTCTCGACCGCTCCGAGGATCTGCTCGTGACGCCCAAGCGGGCCACCACCCGGATTCGCCAACGCGCCGCGCTCGATGCCGAAGGGAACGCGAAGGCGGTCGATATCGATATCCGCTACGACGCCGGAGCGTATCCGGTGCTGACCGACGAGACGTTGCGGCGTATGATGATTGCCTCCGTCGGAGCATATCGCGTTGCCGCCGCCCACGTTCGCGTATCCGCACTTCGCACGAACACGGTTCCCACCGGCCCGATGACCGGTATCGAAGCACCGGCGTGGTTTGCCGCCGAGGAGCTCGCCGCAGGGCTGATTCGCGAGACGCAGAGCGATCCGGTTGAATGGAAACGCCGGCACATCATAACGCAGGAGGCCTCCAACCATATTAACGAGCAGCTGTCGGGCCGGTCACCCGTGCTGCGTTTGATGGATGAGGCTGCACAGGCATCCGACTTCAACCGGAAGTTCTCGGCGTTCGAGCTGCAGCGCAAGAACCGAACGACCGCGCTCGGGGCGGTAGAGGTTGCGCGCGGAGTAGGAATGGCAATCGGAAGTCAGGGGATGGGGTTCAGCGGTCGTACCGAGGAATTGGTCGCCGGGAACGTGCAGCTGCAGCTCGACGACGAAGAGGTCGTGTGGCTTTATACCTCCTCGCGCCCGGTGTCGGCCGGCTTGCAGTCGTACTGGAAGCAGCTGATCAGCGAGCGGCTCGGGATTGAACCGGACAACGTACGCCTGGCCTCCTGCGACACCGATACCGTACCCGATTCCGGTCCGACCGTATTCTCACGGGCAGTGAGTGCCCATACCAGACTGATCGAACAGGCATGCAATGCGATAGTCAGTCGCCGCGCTGTGCAGCGTCCCCCGATCACCGTTCGCCGCTCCTACCGGCGCCCGAAGCGCCAGAAGTGGGATCATGAGACCCAATCCGGGACCCCGTATCCGGGGCGCAGCTGGGCGGCGGCGGTCGTCGAAGTCGAGGTCGACCCGATGACCTTCGAGGCGATCGTACGCGGAGTCTGGATCGCAATCGACGCAGGACGCATTCTCGACCCCGCGAGCGCCCGGCAGACGGTACTCAGCACCATTAATCACGCGCTCGGATGGGCGGCCCGTCGCCAGGTACCGACGATACACATGTCGCGTCCGGTAGAAACCGGAGTCGGATTCGATCCGCCGTTCCGATACGAGCCGCCCCTCTACGTCGGTTTCGCCGACGACCATCACACCGAGAGAACTCCCGCTCTCGGAATAGGCGAGTTGCCGTGGTTCTGTGTTCCGGCCGCCTACGCGCACGCACTCGCGCAGGCAACCGGAATCGACAGCATTTCGCTGCCGGCGGGGCCGTCACCGGTTTACGAAGCACTCGAGCGGGAGCGGTAACGATTTATGCGGGTCAGATTTACGCTCAACGGTAAAGAAACACATGTCGAGAGCGATCCCGGCGACCGACTCGGGTTCGTGTTGCGCGAACACTGCAACGTCCGGTCCCTCCGACTTGACTGTACGATAGGTCGGTGCGGCTCCTGCCTCGTGCTCTTCGAGGGATTGATCGTCAATTCGTGTATCGTTCCAATGTTTCGCGCCGTCGGCGCGGATATCATGACTGTCGAAGGCCTGTACGGCACCCAGTCGCTCGTCGATGTCGAACGCGGGTTCGAGCGTGCATCGTTCGAGCCGTGTCAGTATTGCGCGTGCGCGAAAACCTTACTGACACACGCCATCATCAGCGAGACGGCCAAACCGCGCAGGCAGGAGCTCGCCGTTCAAGCGCAGACGGTACGCTGCCGGTGCACCTCGTACCGCCAGTTCGTTGAGGCCATTGAGTTCTCCGCGGAACACAGGAGGGCAAATGACGAACGTTAGCCCTCGAATCTACATACCGCATACCAATGGCGAGCTGACGCAGCTGCTGCGGCGGCATCCGGATGCGAAAGTCTACGCGGGGGGTACCGGTCTGCTCTATCCCGACGGGGTCAGACGTCTCACACTCCCTCCGGTGCTGATCGCACTCTACGGAGTGGAAGATCTCAGACGTATCGCCCGCACCGATCAGCACCTCGACGTCGGGGCGAATGCGACTATCCGGGCGATCAGTCGAGTCGCACATAACGTGGTTCCGCAGCTGCTGACCGATACGCTGCCGCACATCGTGCCGCCGGGTCTGCGAAACCTTGCAACGCTGGTCGGCAACGTCTGCACCCTCGAACGTGTGATGACCTCCGTGCCTGCTCTGATCGCCCTCGGGGCAATCGTGGAGATTCGTCGCGCAGGAGGCGGACGCTGGGTTCCGGTGGCGCGCTTTCACGGAGGAAGCAGTGAGCCGCCGCTCGCCCCCGGGGAGGTGGTCACACGACTGCGGATTCCACTTGAACGATACGATGTACAGCTCTTTCGCAAAACCGAAGATACCCGCTTGACGATGGCTGCGATCGCCTCCGGAAGCAAACGCACGATCGAAAACATACGCATTGTCATCGGCTCTTCGGCGCCGACGGTACTTCGCAACCGCGAGCTGGAAGCCGAGCTCGCCGGGCGCAAGGCGCCGCTCGGGCGTCGCGAAATCAGCCAGGCAGCGGAACGTATGCGCTTCGCCGCACGAGCCGCCGACCCGACCTTCACGAGCTTCGATCTGTACCGGATCGCCGGTTTCGTCACGACGTTCCTTCACCGCGTGGGGCGGTGACGGCCGAACAGCGACCGCCGGAGGAGAAGTGGGGGCGCCGTAAACGGCAATCGGCTTCCCGGTCCGCCCGAACCGCTCATCAGAACCGGGCCGGAATCTGCAACGGTGTTGTGATACCATCACTACACGTCGATCGGGAGCGCTGATATGAGACTCGAAACAATCAACGAAATCCGCGCCGAACTGCCCGATCTCATCCGGCACTATTTCCCGGTGCAGGTGTGGTCTCTGCAGGAGCTCGGCGGTTACCAGAACTGGGTCTATCAGATGTCGTGCCACGACCGGCCGTACATCGTGCGGGTGACTCCGGCCTCCCACCGGCCGTTGTCCCAGCTGAAGGCGGAGATCTCGTTCGTGAACCGGCTGTACGAGCGCGCGGTCCCGGTCGCCGCTTCGGTCACGTTCTCCGGCACGCCGACGATTCAACGCGTGAAACTCGAACACGAGACCTATTTTCTTACGGTCTTCGAGAAGGCCACCGGTCTGAGGTGGGGCGAAGTTGTGCAAACCGAAACACACTACTTCGAGGCCGGACGAGTTCTCGGAATGATTCATCGCGAGTCGCAACAGCTCGCCCCGCAGTTCGATCGTCCGATGTGGGAGGAGAACCACTACATTCGCTCGGCGAAACGGGTTATTCCGCAGGAGAAACGGTGGGTGCTGTACAAGATGGTCGGGCACATAGCGCGACTACGAGAGTTGTCGCAGAACGACGAGGAGTTCGGTCTCGTGCACGGTGACTATCATTACGCGAACATGCTCTACCGTGACGACGGCATAACCGTTTTCGATTTCGATGAGGTCGAGTATCACTGGTACGCCTACGATCTCGCCGTCTATCTCTTCTATCATCTGCTCGGATCCGATCCGTCCGCCATGGCTGTCGCGGAGGCCTCGCGTGTGTGGGCTCCGTTTCTGCGGGGATACACCGCCGAGCACTCGTTGCCGGTTAACCTGATGGAACGCCTCGACGATTTCCTGCGCCTGCGCGAGTTCATGCTCTACAGCTCCATTTACGGCAGCGTGCATCGCCGGCCGTGGGACCTCTGGCGGCGACGGTTCGTCGAGGAAGCCGACCGCCGCTTTCGGTCCGACCGACCGTTCGTGGATCTCGATCGGCTCGCAACATCGGTGGCGTAGAAGTTTGTCGGACATATGGGCAGAATTGAATAATGAGTGTCTCGAAGATTATGGATGGAATGAACCTCCAGGCGCAGCAGGACCAGGGATTCTAACGACTTACATGGGAATGCTCCCGGATCGTCTTGTCTGTAACGGTGGAAGTGCGTAAGTCCCGCCTGCGCAAAGCTATAACCCTCTGCCATCCATAATCTTCGAGACACGTTCCATGCAGTCCGATGTCGGTGTATACGCCCGATATTCAATTCCGAAGAAAAGTCCGACAAACTCGCAGGGCGTTCACTCCGCCTGCGCCGTCGGCACGGACGCCACCCACCGTTCCCCGGACAACCCCGGTGGCACGGCAGCCGGCATTCCCGCCTTGCCCGCCGCCGCCCGGCGGGGCTATAGTGGCGCGAGCGGGGACTAGGAGCTTGTCGGACATGTGGGCAGAATTGAATATTGGCACGACCTATTGCATACTTCCGCCATTCAAAATGCAAGCTCGCGCAAGGGTATGCGCCCAATATTCAATTCCGAAGTGAAGTCCGACAAGCTCCTGGGCGGGCAAGCTTCGCACGGCGGTCGCAACGGGCAAGCGCATCGTATGGCGGCCCACGCGGTCGCAACGGGCAAGCGCATCGTATGGTAGCAGCCCACGGCGGGCGCACAGAGCAACCGCACGCCGAGCCGGGTAAACGGGAACGATCGTGAGCGATTTCGTACATCTGCATCTCCACACCGACTACAGCCTCTTGCGCGCTTCCGGGCGCATCGGCGACTACGTCTCACGCGCGGCCGAGCTCGGCATGGACGGCCTTGCGATCACCGACTTCGGGAACATGTTCGGCGCGCTCGAGTTCTACCACGCCTGCCGGGAGGCGGGAATCCGCCCGATCATCGGCACCGAGGTCTACCTCGCCGAAGGGTCGCGCCACGCGCGCGAGTCGAGTGACCGGCGCGGGCGATACGCACGAATCGTGCTGTTAGCGGAATCGAACGCCGGCTACCGCAACCTCATGGCAATTTCCTCGGCGAGCTTTACCGAGGGTTTCTACTACAAGCCGCGAGTCGACGACGAGCTGCTCGCGCGACACGCAGACGGTGTTATCTGCCTCAGCGGCAGCCTCGCCGGCGACATACCATCACTCATTCTCAAAAATAGGCCGGAAGATGCCCGGGCTCGGGCGGCGCGATACCGCGAAATCTTCGGTCCCGAGCACTTCTATCTCGAGCTGACCGACCACTCACTGCCGGAGAACCGGCAGGTAAACGCCACACTCGTCGAGATCGCACGCGAGCTCGATATTCCGCTGGTCGCCGCGAACGACTGCCACTATGTGAACAAGGATGATGCGAACGTCCACGATATCCTCCTCTGTATCGGCGCGGGCAAGGCCAAGCACGACACCAACCGCCCGCGCATGCGGAGCGCCGAGTACTACCTGAAAAGCCGCGAGGAGATGGAACGCTCGCTCTCCTCGGTGCCGGCGGAGGTACGCGAGCAGGCGATCACCAATACGCGAACGATTGCCGAGGCGTGCGACGTGGAAATCCCGCAGCCTGGCCCGCTCCTGCCGGCGTACGAGGTGCCGGAGGAGTTCGCCGGGCCGGACGAGTATCTGCGCCATCTCACCCGAAAGGGTCTCGAAAAACGGTACGAGACGGTGACCGGGGAGATCGAGAAGCGGGCACGGTTCGAGCTCGATACGATCATCGGAATGGACTACACCGGCTATTTCCTGATCGTATGGGACTTCATTCGCTTCGCCCGGGATAACGATATTCCGGTCGGCCCGGGGCGCGGTTCGGGCGCCGGCAGCATCGTCGCGTATGCACTCGAAATAACCGATATCGACCCGCTGACCTACGGGTTGCTCTTCGAGCGCTTCCTGAACCACGACCGCGTGAGCATACCCGATTTCGACATCGACTTCTGCTTCGAGCGGCGTGGGGAGGTCATCGACTATGTCACCCGCAAGTACGGCAGCGACCGTGTCGGACAGATCATTA
>SLAN01000012.1 GCA_007126865.1 Spirochaetales bacterium
GATTTAATGGCGGGCGAAATAGAAGGAACGGAAACCGGAAAAAAACCGGTTCCCGATAAGGTTTCCGGGCGGGTTTCCTTTCAAAACGTTTCTTTTGTTTATGAGAGCCGCAAAAATACCGAGGTGCTTAAAGATATCTCCTTCGAGGCCGCTGCCGGACAGCGCGTTGCCGTCGTAGGACCTTCCGGAGCGGGAAAATCGACCCTCGCTTCATTATTGCTACGACTGTACGAGCCGAATCAAGGTAAAATTTTGCTTGACGATGAAAACATTAATGCGTATGATTTGGCCTCTTACCGAAAGCAAATCGCGTTTGTACCGCAGGAAATCATTCTGTTCGGCGGCACCATTCGCGAGAACATAGCTTACGGCAATCCTGAAGCTGCTTTTTCCGAAATCGAGGCAGCTGCCGAAAAAGCGAATGCACTTGAGTTTATCCGGGGTTTTGAACAGGGCTTTGATACCATCGTGGGAGAGCGCGGCATTCAGCTTTCCGGCGGTCAACGGCAACGTGTGGCGGTTGCGCGAGCGATCCTGCGCGATCCGGAAGTGCTGCTACTCGATGAGGCAACGAGCTCTCTTGATGCCGAAAGTGAACGCTACGTACAGGCCGCGGTCGGTCGGCTCATGAAAGATCGTACGAGCATCGTGATCGCGCATCGGTTGTCAACCGTTCAGGCGGCAGACCGTATCGTGGTGCTCGAGGCGGGCAGCATCGTCGAGCGCGGCACTCACGCCGAACTGGTTGCCGGCTCCGACGGCCTCTATAAGCGGCTTGTCAGGATGCAGAACCTCGGCGATCTGGCGTAGGCACGGCGTCCAGAGGCGCTTCGGTTCGCGCCCGGCGCCGACTCCTGCTGTCCAGACGAATCACGAGGTAGAGCGATATCACTACGATCGATCCGCCGAGAATCGCCAGTACTCCCGGTACCTCGTCGAACAGCGCAGCGGCCATGAGTGTCGCGAAAATCGGCTCGAGCAGAATGGACGTGCTCACCGAGCTCGCGGGGACGTACTTCAGTGCCCAGTTGAAGATACTGTGCCCGAGAATTGTACAGAAGAAGGCGAGCGCAGCGAAGAGAACGAACTCGGAGAACGGATAGCCGGAAATCGGATTGCCGGCAACGATCGCCATCGGCAGAAGTATGGCTGCAGCAACCGAATATACGGTTATGTTATAGACGGTAGCGTCGATTCGGCGTCGTAGGAAGCGTCCGAGCAACATGTATCCGGCCACGGCAATGGCGCCGGCGACAGCGAGTGCGTTACCGAGTAGAGCCTCGCTGCCGAGCGCGAAATCTCCGTAGCTGAGCAACGCACTGCCGAAAATCGCGCAGACGATGAAAAGAAACGCCGCGGCCGGCACTCGTTCCTTGAGAAAGAGGATACTCCCCACCGCAACGAAGATCGGATGGAGGGTGACCAGTACCACCGAGCTCGCGACGGTGGTGTAGGAGAGACTCGCGTTCCATGTCGCGAAGTGCAGCGCCAGGAAAGCTCCGCTCGCCGCAAGCAGCCCGAGCGATCGAAGATCGGGACGCTTCCCGGACGATGTGCCGGCGGTGTTGTCGGTGTTACCGGTTTCGGCGCTGCCGGTAGAGCGGGCGCTTCCAGGTGGCCACGCACGAACCCACGCGAGCGCCGGTAGGAGCATCATGCTGGTGAAAAGCATTCGGTAGAATGCTATAGCTATCGGAGGCGCGTTCGAAATGCGTATCAAAATGGCGGAGAGCGACGCGAACGCCACTGCAAGCACAACCAGCGGTCGAGCGTATTTTGACAAGTCCATGGATTAATGCCGGAAGCGAGTGTATCTGTCGACCGGACGCACGCGCAAGCGATCAAACCGCCCTCACTGCGAGACATCCGCTCAAAGGTGCACTGTACAGCTCGGCCCATGCTTCGGCGTTCGAACGTAGAATCGCGTTATGAGGTCGTCGGCGTCGTCGCCGGTCACAATGCCGAGATGGACATGGCGTCTCATGAAACTCGCGAGTCCGAAATCGCCGGCACACGCACTCATGTGAAAGAACAGCAGCCACCACGCCGAGACACGGATCAGTGGACCGGCACTTACTCCGATTCCCACAAGCGCAGCCGAGATCACAACCGCCGGGAGGTAGAGGATGAAACGCATCTCGCGATAGTCGGCGACGAACTCGCGTGCGATCGCGTAGAAAATCAGATACTTCGGCTTCGCTCCAAAGCGGATCCGCCGAGCACCGGCGATTCGGAATGCGGCGGCATGCAGCAGCTCGTGTACCGGTATTACTGCGATCAGCCCCGCGATCGCGAGGAGCGGAGCGGACAGCGTATACCAACCGTCGGTGCGGATCGCCACCACGTTCGCCACGATCGCGGCAATGAGCGTGAGCGCGAGCAATACCCAGAAGGCGAGTACCGGAGCAGTTCTTCGACGGACCTCGGTACCGATCATCTCGATGAGCTCATCGAATGAGTAGGTGGCGAGCTCGTGATAGCCCTGCTCCGAAAGCTGTGACGGTCTGAGATTCATCGTGTGTGCTCCACCGCCCCGGCGCCCGCGAAGCGACGCGACTCGTTCCGGTGCGACGATGCCGACCAGGACAATTCGAGCCCCTGCGCCTCTTCCCACGTTTCGAGTGCACCGAGCAACTCGGCGAGGTAGGAATCGACGACCTCACGCGCGCCGTTGCGTAGCCGCAGTGTGCGAGTCGGATCGGCGCGCCGGTCTCGCTGCGAATAGCCGCGCCAGTGCCGATGTAAGTGCGTGCACAGAAGCGCCGGATCGACACCGAACCGTTTCGCGATGCGCTCCATCGAGACCCCCTCTGCGGTTCGCAAGCCGTTCATAAAGTGCTCGAAGAGGAAGCTCACATTGTCGAGCACCTCCATCTCATGGGGGAGTGTTCCTCTGTGTATTGACTGGTAGGAGAAGACACTGCCGCCGGTAAGCCGCAACGCGCGCGGTTGGCCGAACACCATACTCGGGAGGGTTGAGACCGCTCCCGGCCCGAGCCCGAGGTAGGGATCCAGTCGCCAGTACACGTGGTTATGTCGCGACTCCGCGCCGCGAAGCGCGAAGTTCGAGACCTCGTACTGGTGAAACCCCCGGCGAATCGCACTCCGTTTGGCGGCGATCCACAGCGTCTCGTGAATCTCGCGATCGGGCATGCGGACCGATCCTCTGCGAACCGCCTGTTCGAGCGCGGTATGCGGTTCGACGGTCAATCCGTAGAGCGACAAATGCTCGACCCCTCGATCGGAGAGCTCGTCGATCTGAGCCGATAGATCGCCCGTATCTTGTCCGGGAGTACCGACGATCAGGTCCGCGCTCCACCTCCCCTGCCACGAACGCTCGATGCGCCGGATCGCCTCCCGTGCCGTCGAAGCGTCGCTGCGACGGCCGAGAAGTGCGAGCTCGCGATCGAACAGCGACTGAACGCCGAGGCTGATTCGGTCTACCCCCGTTCGGCGCAGTGTCTCGAGAAACATATCGGTCACCGATTCCGGATTTGCCTCAATTGTAATCTCGTCCGGCACCGATGCTCGGGCATCGTCGGGGTCGGTGGCGGCCATCTCCGACGCCTCCTCGTGCATGGCCAGGCCCAATGTCTCGAACAGCTGCGTGAGAAACATTTCCAGCTGGTCGGGCGGAATGACGCTCGGAGTGCCGCCTCCGATATAGACTGTGTGAATGCGGGGGTATCCGAGTCGTCGCATCCACTCGCGCGCCTCAGCAATGATCCCGGACAGCGTTTCGCGCAACACGCGAGGAGAGAAACCGGTCTCCAGATAGAACGCGCAGTAGTGGCACCGTGTACGGCAGAATGGAATATGCACGTATACTGCCACACTTTCGAGAGGAAGTGTTACGGCTCCTTCATGTTCAATCGCTGTGAACAAACGATTACCCGAATAACGAAATAGCGCGTTGAACGAACAGCACCGCGAACACTCCGGTGACCGCCAGTTTCGCGACGGTAGCGAGGAGTGTTCCACGCAGAACCGCGAACGCGCTGCGGAATGGATGCTCATTCTCCCGGTGAAAGATGAGCTCGCCGAGTAATGCGCCGAGGAATGCCCCGATTATCAATCCGAGCGGCGGGAAGAAGATCATGCCGAGAATCATCCCCGCTACACTTCCGATGACCCCCGCGCGTCCGGCACCGGCCTGTTTCGATGCCGCTGCCGGTAGAATCTGATCGGTCACGGTACCGGCGAGCGCGAGCGCCGCCATTCCAGCCAGCAGCGGAACTGATAGCAGCTCAGCCCCGCCGGCGAAGAAGATCATCAGAAGCGATACCCAACCGATTATCGGTCCGGGAAGAATCGGTAGGATGCAGCCGATAAGGCCGACAATCAGTGCCGCTGCACCGATCACGACGAGGGCTATTTCGAGTGCCATCTCATCGAGAGAGTATCCGGCCAACCGGTGGCGCGGCAAGGGCAGAGTATCCGGCGAACCGGTGGCACGGCAAGGGCGACTTCAACTCCGGCGAATCTTCAGTACGCCTCGGTAATCTCCGCATCGGGGAAATAGTGATTGAGTATCGCCTCCGCGCGCGCACCGACCGATGCCATCCCTGCCGCCCCCGTTTGATCCATGCCCACACCGTGACCCCAGCCGCCTCCACGGAGAACGAACGCCCGGGGACGAGGCTGTTCTTCCGGCAGCGGGCCGGCGATGCCGGCGCCGTCGCCGGCGGTCCCGGCGCCGGCTTCTTCTCCGTTGTCCGAACCGGCCGGCGTAAACACCGGTTCGACGACGAAGAGATTGCTCCGGATCCCGCCGATTCGTTGCCGAATGGCATCGCCTGTCACCGTGCGCGTTCCGGCGCTACCTTCAATCGTCACCGCCGTTACGCGACCGGCAGGAGTTCTTCCGGATGTGCGCAGGGAGTGGATTTCGCCGACCCCGTCTCCGAGGCGCGCAACGAGCTCCTCGGCCTCCACCCAGAGCTCCCAACGATACGCATTGCGAGAGGCGAACGGGAAGGCGGCGCTATAGCTGTCCGGGTAGTCGGTCAGCCATTCGAGCAGCTCGTCGGGGCGTCGCGGCCGCCCGTCCCAGTCGAGCTGCGGATCGGCGACTGAGCTCATACCGACAACCGTTCCGCCCCAAACGTCGGCGGCGCGATCGCTGTGGCCGGCATTATTCGCTGAGTAGTATGCCGGTACAGTCGTGCCGTTCACCGTGAGTACCAGACCGCGCGTGGCGTCAACGGCGCGTGTCGTTCTCGGCGACTCCCCGCTGTAACCGCGATAGAAGGCCGAGCGGACCGATCCGAGCAGATCGAATCCGCGTGAGCTGAATCTCCCGAGGTTTGCGATTGTGTAACTGCGCGCGGCAATCGCCTGCGCCTCGAGTGCGGCGTGTGGCCACGAAGCGGGCATTTCGGAGGGGACGACGGAATACAGGTACGACTCCAGATCGAGCTCGTTAACAACCGTAAACCCTTCGGCGGTCGATGGGCCGAATCGCAGCGCTCCCCGATAGGCGCGATCCTCGCTTCCGGCCGAAAACTGTCCGCGCGAGTGCTCCATATCGAACAGAATGAAGGTTCCGTCCTCGTCGAGATTTCGCATTCGGATCCATCCATCTGCGAGCCGGTGAGTCAAGATTCGCTCACCATCCACCGAAAGCACTATCGAGTCATCAATCCAGTCGATCCTCAACAGTTGCTCCGCCCGCCCGCGTGCGATCGGTTCGCCGCCCGCCCGGGCGGAGCGCCGCCGACTGTCGAGCAGCTCGATTTCCCAATCGGAGGAGCTCTTGAGATGGAGCTCGCCGAGCGATTCGGCCAGGCCGACTCGGATCCGTTCGATTCCTTCGCGGTCTTCCGGATGGTATTCGACGAGAGGGGCCGCCGTAAGCTCGCGCCGCCTCTCGTCCTCCTCCCGCTCGGTCTCGACGATCGCCGGATACTCTTCCTCGACCCGTGCGAGCAGCTCACTCACGTTGTCGTCGTGGGGGCGTGCGCGCTCGGCCTGTACGAGCAGCGAGCGCGCCTGTTCAGGCTGCCCGAGCTCGAGCCGACTGCGCGCCTCCGGGAGTAGTGTCGCCGTGAGATTGGGCTCCTGACTGCGGGCTGAGCGAAATGCCGCGACGGCGGCACGATGACGACCTTCCGCTGCGTGGAGCTCGCCGAGCAGCCGATACGCCTCCGGCATGTGGCGTGTCGTATCGAGAATGTTCCGGAGGAGCTCGAGCGCTGCGCCCCGTTCTCCTAAGGCGAAATGAGCCCGAGCGGCAAACAACCGAAGCCGTGGTTCAATGATGTGCCGCTCGTCTTCGGTCAAAACGGAGAAGTGCTCGAGCGCTTCTTCGGGCCGACCGGCGAGATACGAGATTTCCACCGCCCATCCGGTCAGCGGAGCGGAATCGTCGACGTACTCCTCCCGGCTCAGGAGATTCAGAGCCTTCTCGTACTGTCCGCTCTCGCGATACAGGGCGAGCAGCGACATCGTTGCACGCCGAACGATTCCGTCATCCTCGCGACCTCCCGGGTCGTCGGCAACGAGTTGTTCGAGAACGCCGATAGCCGTATCGAAATGTCCGTCGTAGTAAGCGGCCACAGCTCCGCGCAGTCGATCGTGCGGATCGAGCGATGCGAGCTCGGCAATCCGTGAGGGGGTCACGCCCGATTCCGCGCGGACCGAACCGATCACCGGCGACCGACCCGATGAACCGAGCATAATGCCGAAGGCGGTGAGCGCAATGAAGATTCCCGATAGCAGTAGTGGACGCATGCGCAGCTTCATATTCGCAAACGTATCACGCTTGGCTACGGTTCGCGTCTGATTACCGCTGCCCGACGCACGGCGAAAGCGGAGATAGGCGGTCCTACGATCTCCTTCACCAGGATGGCGAGCAGCATAATACTGATCGTCTGTGAGAGGAGTCCGGCGATTTCCACGGGAAGTCCGGTGAGAATCGGTGCGTCCTCGAGAACGAGAACCAGCCCCAGGGCAACACCCGCCTGAGGTACGAGGCAGAGTGGGAGATAGGTTGCGGTGCTCGGGTCGGCGCCTCCGAGTCGCGCCCCGATCGATGTTCCCACGTACGAGCCGACTATTCGCGAGAGAACGTAGGTCAGCCCCAGCAGGAGAATAGTTGATTGTGTGAGAATCATCGGATTGAGCTTGGCGCCCGCGAGTACGAAGAAGACCGCATACAACGGAGGCGCCCAGGAACCGACCGAGTGCATGACACGACGCGGAGAAGGAGAGAGGTTTATGAACACCGCGCCGACGGTCATGTTCAGCAGAAGCGTCGACAGCCCGTACGCCAGCGCCACCGCTGTTGAGGTCACGAGGACACCGAATGTGAGAATGACCGCTCGCGGCTGACTATGTACCCGTCTCGTAATGCGGTGAAGCAGGAA
>SLAN01000020.1 GCA_007126865.1 Spirochaetales bacterium
ATTACATCGGGCTTTACAACCGGGATATCTTTCTTCAGCTGCAGGGCTTCGACCGAACGCTCTCCAATCCATACTGGCAGAAGCTCGATTTCGGTTTCAGGGCCTTCATGTGGGGCGAGTCGATCCACTGCCTGCCGTCGCTGCGGGCTCAGCACCTCTCGCAATTGGCGCCGGATGACACCACCCCCGACGAGAGTTACCGCCGCTTCTATCTGAAGAATCTTGCCGTTCTCTACCACGGTGATCACGCCCGACTACCGGGGCGTCGGTTTTTCAGCTTTCTCGTGCGCACGAAGGGTGGTTTGCTCTCCTCCTATAAACTATTCCGCGAAATCAGACGATGGATAAGGAAGAACCGGTATCGCTTTCGGCAGAATGCCCGCAGCGTAACCGACCTATGGGAGTTCGAACGACCATGACCGGAGTATTCCTACAGGCTCGCATTTCGTCGTCCCGTTTGCCAGGCAAAGCGCTGGAGCGGCTGGAAAACCGTACAGTGCTCGAACACTGTATGGCGGCGCTCGGCTACGTTCACGCCGAGCGTCACGTGCTCCTCACCGACACCGAGAGTGCACCGCTGTTCGCACCGCTGGCGGACGCTTGGGGATTTGAGCTCTTCGAGGGCAACCCGGAAGATGTGCTTGACCGCTATGCGCGTGCAGCCGAACGCTTCGATGTCGACACTATTGTGAGAGCCACCGGTGATAATCCGCTGGTGAGCATCACCCTTGCCAATCGAATCCTTTCCGAGCATCGAGCCGTCGAAAGCGATTATAGCGGCTACATCGGCATGCCGCTCGGAACTGGTGTCGAGGTCATGAGCGCACGGGCACTGATGACCGCCGACCGGTATGCCACAGAAACGTACGAACGCGAACACGTCTCCCCGTATATCTACCGTCGGCCTCTCGAGTTCCGTACACACCGACCGATCGTTGAGCCGAACCTGCAGAGCGATGAACGCGTGACGCTGGATACCGTCGAGGATCTCGCACGGCTCAGGACGCTTTTTTCACACCTCTATCGAGGGCTTCCGATAGAGGTAACCGAGCTGTTGCATGAGCTGCGCGGGATGTACGAACGACACAAGCGGAGTGCATGAGCCACCGGTATCTGCTCGTGCCCGACACGCGTCGCGGTCACGGAACCGGCCACATAGCACGCTCTGCACGGCTCGCAGCATCGCTCGGGGATGAAGCCGATCTACTCATCGATTTTCCGTGGGATGCAAAGTGTCACGAGACCCGAACGATTGTCGAGCTCGCCGAACGTTACAATGCGAGAATCCGCGGTGATGCGCATGAACTGCTTCACGAGCACCGCTCGCCGGAGAAATGGTCCCTGGTCATTATCGATGCACAGGATATGACGCGTACCGATCATGCAACACTGCGAGCCCTCGCTCCCACCGTCGGAGTCGACCTCGGTGGTGAGGCCCGACTGTACGCCAGCTACCTGGTCGATACCCTGCCGAATCTCTTCAGCCACGCGCCGAATGTCTTCGATCCGGGGCTCAACGAGCTCCCCCCACGAGTCCGCGGCCCGCAGATACTCACCGCCGGAAACGAACCGATGCACGCCGACGTACGCATTCTCGTATCGATCGGGGGCGAAGATCCGGCTTCTCTGACCCCACGGGTGCTTGATTCACTCGATCGGGCGCAGTCGGTTCCCGACGAATCGGTTGATGTCGTACTCGGGCCGATGTCGGCCGACACGGTCGGAGGCCGGAACCGAACGGTTTCGTCGGTACTGCGGTGCCCCCGCCTGAAGGATATCGTCGGCGACTACGAGATCGTAATCACGACATTCGGTTTAACCGCCTACGAGGCGCTCGCAGCAGGTTCCACCGTCTTTACCGTAGCTCCCACCCCCTATCATCGAAGCCTTGCCGAGCGAGCCGGTCTCTTTTCCCTCGGAGGACCGAAACGAATACGTGGAATCGAACGTGCAATTCGCCGTTGGAAGGACATCTCTCGCGCGCAGGAGCGAGTGCGGCCACGGCGCACTCGCTCGCTCGTCGAGCTCGTACGGAGTATCGATGCGAGTGGGGTCGGGCCATGCCCACTCGGGGGAGGATCCGATTTCCCGGCGCTGGCACGGACGGCGGAACGGACATACCGTGAGTCGACGGATCCCGGCCTCTACTACCTCGAGCGTTTCGCTCCGATGGACATCTCGTACACCGAACGCTACTTCTTCGAGGAGTACCGGAATCAATACGGGCGCAGTTATCTCGAAGACTTCGCGCATATTCAGTCGATGTGCGAGCGGAGGCTCGATGAGATCGAACGGCTTCGCTCAACGGCCTCCGATGCGGCGTGCACCGCTCGCCGATCGGATCAAGGTCGACGCTCGGACGCCGCCCGGCGTTCGCACGCCGCCCGGCGTTCGCACGACGCCCGGCGTTCGGATGACGCCCGGCGTTCGGATGGCGCCGGCGCCACACCGATCCTCGTTGATCTCGGTTGTGCATACGGACCGATGCTCGCTGCCGCCTCCATGCGCGGATACGCGGTCCACGGTGTCGAATGGTTTGCGGGTGCAGTCGCATACTGCAACGATTCGCTCGGCCTGCCCGCAATCCAGGGTGATGTCTGCGATCGCACGCTCCCGGATCGTCTCAATCTTCGCGGATGTGTCGACGTCGTGACAATGTGGTACGTAATCGAGCACGTGCGCGACCTCGATGCACTACTCGAGACCGTGCGGACGTTTCTGAAACCGGGTGGCGTGTTCGCTTTCTCGACTCCGAACGCGTCGGGCGCAAGCGCGCGCAAAGACCTCGCCGGCTTTCTGAAGGCCGGTCCCGGCGATCACTGGAGTATCTGGAGCGAACGATGCGTGCACACGCTACTGAGACGACTCGGCTTCACGAGCACGACGACGGTCGTTACCGGACACCATCCTGAACGCTTCGCCCCGAGGCTCGCCCGGACGGGTATCGGGAATCGCATCGCGCGCCGGTGGAGTATTCTGCGGAGGCTCGGAGATACGTTCGAAGCATACGCTCGACGGGGTGAATCATGACGACGATCCTTATCTGCGGCGGCGGAACCATGCAGCTACCGGCCATTCGAATCGCAGCGGAGGAGGGGATGCGTGTCATCGTCGCCGATGGGAACGCGGAGTGCCCGGGACGCGCCGTGGCGGACCGATTCGAGCACGTGGACTTGAACGATCTCGATGGAATGACCGAGTGTGCGCGCCGACATTCGGTTGACGGTGTGTTTACCGCCGGAACCGATTTCTCGACTACGGTCGCGTATGTCGCCGAATCGCTCGGACTACCCGGAATCGATTACGCGACAGCGCTTCGCTCGCGGGACAAGGCTCGAATGCGGCAGGTGCTCGGTAATGCCGGTGTGCTCGTGCCGCCGTTCTGCGTGTACGAGAATCTCCGGAAGCTTACAGCCGGAAGCGATTCGGCGGGCTCCGACACGTGCGCTGAGGTCCCGTTTCCAGCTGTGGTCAAACCGGTTGATAACATGGGCGCGCGGGGAGTTCGGCGGATCGGAAGCAGCTCCGAGCTCGACTCCGCACTCCGCGCCGCGACGAAGGAGTCACGGACGGGGAGGGTGCTCTGCGAATCGTTCATCCCGGGTCGGGAGTACAGCATCGACGCGATCAGCTATGGGGGGTCGGTGTATCCGTGCGGGCTCGCCGACCGGCACATCACGTTTCCACCGTTTTTTGTGGAAATCGGCCATACGATTCCCTCCGCACTCTCGGCAGTCCGGCGAAACTCCCTGGAACGCGGTTTTGCCGCCGCGGTACGCGCTCTCGGAATCGATCCTGGCGCTGCCAAAGGTGATGTATTTCTCGTGCCGCGAGAGATCGCACCGCAATGGCTGGTCTCTCGGGCAGCGACAAGCCCGCTCGAACAACAACGTGACGCCGGCAGCTTATCCGGAGAAAGCGCCGATTTCGTGGTAATCGGCGAAATCGCCGCACGACTCAGCGGCGGATATATGTCCGGGTGGACATATCCCCGCTCCCGCGGATTCGAACCCACCCGTGCCGCGCTGCGAATCGCAGTAGGACACGAGCCCGGCCCGATTCGGGAAACGCTGTCCCGTTATGCCGCCGAGCGCGCCATCGTCTCAATTCCCGGTCGAATTGACCGTATCGAAGGTATAGAAGAGTACGAACACGAGGCCGACTCCATCTTCCTCACACGGTCAGCCGGCCAACAAGTGGCGCTTCCCACGAGTAACGTGGAGAAATGCGCGAATGTTATCGTGACAGGGGACTCATACCTCGACGCGTGTGACCGGGCGGATCTACTGCGACAGCGTATCCGGGTACGGCTTGCCACCGCGAGCGACGATACCGAGCACTTCCTTTTTTCCACGGAGAACCCGATTCTCACCGCGTGGGACGGAGACCCTGAACACGCAGGGCCGGGACTGCCGGCTCGGTCACGCGAGCTTGAGGTACGAGCCTCCCGGAAGCTCGATGAGTGCCTGGATACAGAAACGACGGACCGCGGCGATACCGTTGGAACGAGCGGCGCGCATGCTCGGGCAGAGGCCGGAGATGACGGGCGGGCGTCCCCGCAAACATTCGACGCCGTGACGTTGGTCGCCGGCGAGCTTCGGCGCGAATACACCGAGACGGGCGCCGACGAAGCCGGCGGGCACGACATACGAGCTGCGACGCGAGCGCAGTGCATCGAGTATTTTCTCCGCCACAGTGAGAGATTCCGCACGTTGAGCGCAAACCCCCGATTCGTCACTGCGGTCACGTTTCTGGCGATTGAACGAGGCGGTATTCAGGCTCTCGAATATCTGATCGATACTATTAGCGAGGACCAAGGATGGCAAAAGCTCATCGACCGTATACGGGATATTCGACGCTCCTGATCGTCTTTGTCGCGGCCATCCTTGTTGCCGGACCGGTACACCCCGGCGAGATCTCTCTCAGAGAACTCGCATCCGAGCTGAATGCGGAGATCCGCTACGATCCATTTCTCGAGCTCGGCCGTATCCAGCACGGCGGGCATGGCGTGCGTTTCGCCGTCGGCAGCGACGAAATGCGTACCGACGACGGCACGGTCCTGAGCGTAACGCCGCCCACCTCGAACGACGGTTCGGTGTACATCGACGAGAGCACCGCAACACAACTGAAGGCGATCTGGCGCCCGACGGCTACCGATCGCGATGAACCGTTCGTGTCCGCAATCGTCATCGATCCCGGGCACGGGGGTCGCGACCCGGGCACAATCGGCAGGCACGTGATAGACGGAGAGGAGCTCGTGGTGCGTGAGAAGGATGTCGTGCTCGACGTATCCCTCCATTTGCGCGACCTCCTGCGCGAGTCGTTCGACGACCGTCGGATTATTCTCACTCGCGAGGACGACCGCTATCTGCCACTCGACACACGTACCGATATGGCGAACGACTTACCGCTCGGTGAAAACGAGTACGTGGTGTACGTCTCGGTGCACGCGAACGCCTCGCTGAATACGCGAGCAACCGGCTTCGAGGCGTGGTTCATTCCGCCGGAGCAACGAAGAACGCTTATCGACCCGGATGAGCTGGACGCCGACCGTCGCCGAATACACGCCATTCTCAACTCCATGCGCGAGGAGGAGGTCTCGGTCCACAGCGCTATGCTGGGAAACGAGATTCTGAGCGGGCTCGAACAGACGGTCGGAGCCCGCTCGCCGAATCGCGGACTCAAGCAGGAGAATTGGGCGGTAGTACGCAACGCACTCATGCCGAGCGTGCTTGTTGAGCTCGGCTTTGTCACGAATCGGGAGGAGGCACAACTGCTCTCCGACCCCGAATACTTGCACAAGCTCGCGGTCGGCCTCTATACTGGCATTCGTCAATTTGTCGATGTGTTTGAGACCTCCAATTCGGACGGAACATGAGTTTTACCCGTTTTGACACGAAAGCGGTTGCAGCGGTGGCGCTCGCATCGTCGCTCGCCGTATCTATCGCCCTCTATTTCTATATCTCTCCGAACCGGGTAGAGCGGGTACTCTTCTTCCCGGGCTCCATCGAACGGGACCTCGCCGGAGAGCCTCGGCTCGTTCCCCGATCCGACGGCTTGGAGTCCGCCGTACGCACGGTGGTACGCGAGCTTATGTACGGGCCGGCGAGGATCGACCGCTCTCGCGTGGTGTCACGTAATACGCGTGCGACCAGTGTAATCGTTCGAGGTTCCACGGCGTATATAGACCTCTCCACCGATATCCTCGACGTCGAGGAGGAGGCGCTGCCGCTCTCGCTCGAGGAGAGCCTCAAGGCGATCGAACACACTATTCACTTCAATTTCCGCTCCATCGAACGGGTAATTATCACCATCGGCGGCGAAATGCTGCGCGGACCCGCTGCGAACCGTGCATCCCCTTCAAACACATAGCGGGTTCCTCCGAGAGACCGGTCGAGGTTTCGATGATTGCCTCACTCGAAAGGCATCGGTTTGACAAAACGCTCCCGCTCCATATACTTACAGATGCGTATTCTGGGTACGAAACCACGGAGGGATTAAGGAGCAACGAATGAAAAGGATTTTCATTCTAATCACCGGAATGCTTCTTCTGGGCGCTATAGGTTGGGCTGAGGAGTCGGTAATGATCGACTTCGGCCAGCTCATTCCTGATTCGGATGAATATCCGGGCCAGCACGAGCAGACGATCATCGATTTCAGCGATGTGCCGATAGCGCAGCTTCCGGAAGAAGACAGAGAGCAAATGCGAACATCGCTCGCGATCGAGAATTGGGAAGTGCTGCTGGCATCGAGCTCCAGGAGAATGGACAATCTCTCGAACAGCTACGTGCGGATGGCGGAAGTTCGAGAGGATGCACGTCAGTTCGCCGGAGAAGCAGCCATGGGTGTTCGAGTTCGCTTTCCCGAAAGCGCATACAACAGCTGGGCGCTCGTCAGACCGCCGTTCGAAATACCGGGTTTCGATCCGGAACGACGCTTCGACGGCTTCGGCGTGGTCCGGAACACCGGTTTGATTCGGCAAATTCGCGTCAACGTGTACGGGCTGAACTTCCCGCACCGCCTGAGCATACTCCTCATGGACGAGAACAACCGCGTGCAGGAAATCATGCTCGGCGACCTCGAGTTCGACGGCTGGAACACGCTCGTATGGGACAATCCGAATTACATCGAGGACGTGCGTAACCGCGAGCTTCGCGTTATGCCGCGCTATCCGCAGAGTCAACCGTTGCAGAAATTCGACGGATTCCGGATCTATCGCGACAAGGAGGCGATCGGCGGCGACTTCGTCACTTACGTGAAAGACGTAACGCTGGTATACGACCTCGCCGAGCTCGACGAAGAGCGCGATATCGATCACGAGGA
>SLAN01000232.1 GCA_007126865.1 Spirochaetales bacterium
ACTGTTCCGGAGGATGCATATTCGCTACTTCGCCGAGGAGATCGGCTCGATTGCCGACGAGGCGGAGGCGGTCGCCGATCGCCTCTCCATTTACGCCATCAAGCGAAATCTGTAGAGGCGGCGGGTATCGATGGATCCGACCGGATTGCTCTTTCTTACGAGCGGCCTCTATATGGGTTGGTCGCTCGGGGCAAACGACGCTGCGAATATTTTCGGTACCGCGGTCGGTACCCGGATGGTGCGATTCCGCACCGCCGCGGTGATCTGTGCGGTTTTCATCACCCTCGGCGCGGTGCTCAGCGGCCGTGGCGCTGCCGGCGGGCTTACGGATGTCGGTGCGGTCAACGCGTTGGCCGGCTCGTTCGTCGTTTCGGCGACGGCCGCTCTGACCGTTACGATTATGACGCGAGCGGGTCTGCCGGTATCGACTACGCAGGCGATCGTCGGTGCGATCGTCGGATGGAATCTCTTCGCCGGCAAGCCGACCAACCCCGAGGCGCTCACCACGATCGTCGCGACCTGGATTTACGGCCCCATTCTCGGTGCACTCATAGCGCTGATCCTCTTCTACATCGTGCGCTATGTACTTTCACGCGTGAAGATCCACCTGATCCGGCTCGATCGCTACACGCGTACGGCACTCGTACTCGCGGGTATCTTCGGAGAATACAGCCTCGGTGCGAATAACATGGCGAACGTGGTCGGGGTATTCCTCGAGGCGAGTCCGTTTCAGGCCGTTACGGTATTCGGCATGACGCTTTCCGGCGAGCAACAGCTCTTTGCGCTCGGCGGTATCGCTGCCTCGGTCGGTGTCGCCACCTATTCGCAGCGCGTTATGTCGACCGTTGGCGCGGAGTTGTACAAGCTCTCTCCGATCACCGCCTTCATCGTCATCGCATCCACCGCAACCGTGCTTTTTCTTTTCGCCTCTGAAGGGCTCGAAGCGTGGCTTCAGGCGCGCGGGCTTCCGTCCTTCCCGCTCGTGCCGGTTTCTCAGTCACAGGCGGCGGTGGGATCGATTATCGGTGTCAGCCTCGCTCGCGGTGGTCGCAACCTGAACTGGCGCCTGCTCGGGAATATCGTGGTCGGCTGGGTCGCAACGCCGACCGCGGCCGGCCTCCTCTCCTACCTCGCACTCTTCTTTATGCAGAACGTCTTCCTACAGCAGGTGTACGTATAGCGTGGAGATCTACATGGCGAGAACGCTTCCGCTTTGGGGGAAAATCATCTACGGCGCCGGTGCCGGCGGCTGGTCGCTTATAGACCGGGTCATGATCACCTGGCTCTACTACTACTACATAACCAGTCCGGAAGAGGGTGTGTCCGCGCTGATGCCACCGCTGCTATTCAGCGGAATTATGCTCGCCGGCCGCGTTGTCGACGCGATCGCCGATCCGGTCGTCGCCCGCTATTCCGATAACATGGAGAGCCGGGCGGGGCGGCGGATGCCGTTCCTGCTTGTAAGCGGAATCCTTTACACTGCGGTGTTCATCGCTCTCTTCTACCCTCCGGTCGCCGACGTATCAATCTGGAACGCGCTCTACCTCGCCGTCGTTCTCGCGCTCTATTTTATACTGTTTACCGCATACGTCACTCCGTATCTCGCGCTCTTGCCGGAGCTCTCGCGCAGCACGCGCGACCGCGTCGACCTCTCCACGTGGAAGGCGGTTTTCTTTCTCGTCGGCAACGCCATCGCGCTCGTCGGTATCGGCGTAGCGATGAGCCTGTTCGGATTTCACGGCGCGATTATCGCTATGGGCACCATCGGGCTGATCATGCTGTACCTGCCCGTGCTTATCCGGGAGCGCGAGTTTGCGGTCGGCAAGCCCTCGACACTCAATCTCCGCGACGCGATTCGTACCACCTTTCGGAATCGACCGTTCCTGATCTACCTCGCCGGAAACAACGCGTTCTGGTTCGGGTTCAACATCATCGTGCTGAATCTTGCCCTTTACGTTACCGAGCTGCTCGGATTGCCGGAGGGTGAGACCGCTACCTTCATGGCCGCCGCCTTCGGCGTGGCCGCGGTCACCTTCCCGTTCGTGAACCTCCTCTGCAAGCGGCGAGGGCTGAAGTTCGCCATGCTGCTGTCACTGCTGCTCTTCGCAATCGTACTGCCACCGATCTATTTCGTCGGCGAGCCGGTCTTCGGGTTAACGCCCGTCACCTACACGCTGATCATTATGGGACTGGCGGGTATTCCGCTGGCCGGGCTCTTCATTGTTCCCGACGCGATCGTCGCCGCAGTATCCGATCTGGAGGTCGGTCTCTCCGGCCAGCGGCGCGAGGCGATGTATTTCGGAACGCAGGGACTTCTGTTGAAGGTGAATCTGGGGCTTTCGACGGTAATCTCGGGCGCGCTGCTGCAGTTCTTCGGCAGACCGTTGGGCATCCAGCTTACCGGGCCGGTTGCCGGGGTCTTCATTCTCGCCGGGCTTCTGATTTTCCTGCGCTACCCGGAAAACCGCACCGCCGAAGCTACCGGCGCGTCTCGTTGACCTCGATCCCGCGAGCAGCGAGTTGGTGGAGGAAGCTCTCGGGTGCCACCGCGCCCTCCGCTTCCGGCCCGAACACGCCGGTGGCCGCGATCTCTCCCCGACCCATCATCTGCGCCCCGATGCTCAACGGGATCCCGGTCAGCCGCCGCATGCGATCTACCGCGGCGTAGCTTATGTGCACCGGTTCGCCGCCGTCTCGCCCGCGAATATCCACGCGGATACCGGAAAAGGTGCGTTCCTTTCGCACAGGAAAGAGCGGCATGAGAGTCTTCATGATCTTGCCGAGTACGTGTTTGCGCTTCGGTGTGGCGGTAAGGCCGAGCGCGCCTACGATGCGTGAAAGTGTATTGAGGTAGTTCTCGACCAGCCCCCCTTTCAGCACGACCTCATTCGGCCGACCGAGATTCGCCGGAATCGTTACCGGTTCGGGGTGTCCGAGATGGAACGTACGCACCGGACCGAGTGGCTCCGGGAACTCGACCGTTTCCGGCTCCGAGCCCGCTCGAACTTCGGCGGGTCGGCCGTCGAGATACGAGACAACCATGCCGCCGAATATGTGCAGCGTGTGGAGAACGACCGCGAATCCCGAAGTGTCCCCGGCGCTGCCGGCCCAGTAGATTCGGATCGAATCGACTTCGTCAAGAGAATCGTACCCCTTGCGGGCCAGCATATTGCTCAATCCGGGCGTCCATCCGATACCGCTGAGAATGCGGCGCCCGCGCTGTCGCGCGGCTTGATCGAGCTCGAGCACGGCGCTCACCGCGTCGTGGTCGTCGCAGATGCTCACGTAGTCGACGTCTGCCTCAAGGGCGGCCTCGACGATCGGCCGTTCGAATCGGTAGAACGGACCGAGTGCCCCGGCGATTACATCGTGACCACGCATTGCCGCGACCAGCTCCGTGTGTGACGTGGCATCTATCGCGCGCACCTCGGTTTTCGACCCACCCACCTCGGATGCAAGCCGCTCGGCCGCATCGGTGTTCAGATCGGCGATCGTGACCGCGGCGACATCCGGACCGGCCACGAGGTCGCGTACCGCCTCCGAACCCATGTCCCCGGCGCCGCCAAGTACCATCACCCTCATTTGCTCCTCCTCTGTCCCAACTCGCCCGGTGGAGTATGCGTGCCTCCCGCCGGGCCTGAGCCTCGGGGGGCACTACTCTCTGACCCGGTTGGATAGTAGCGCACCCCGGCAGTGCGGGCCGGCGCTCGCTCATACACCTTCGGGAAATAGCGCGCATGCAGTGACGGGTTGAAATCGCGATGCTCGTAACTTTCGCGCAGGCGTTCGAGCGCCGCAAGGTCCACTTCGGCGGTCACCAAACCGGCTTTCTCAGGATCGGCGGCTTCGGCGAGCACTCCGTCACCGTCAGGTGTGAGCGCGACAGGGGCGAAGATCCCGGACCTGCCGGTGAACCGGACGCCGAGAACGCTGCCGACGAGCGCGCTCTTCACCCCATAGAGGAGGCTCTCCTGCACGCGCGGAACGATGCCCCGCAGAGCGAGCCATCGATTGTATTCTGCCGCGTCGGCGATCGGAAGTGCAGCAACTCGCGCACCTTCGAGCTCGAGAATACGAAAGGTTTCGGAGAAGGTGGCATCCATACAGACCGGCGTGGCTATCGGTCCCAGATCGGTGTTGAAAACCGGAAAATCGGCCCCGGCATCGATGCCCCACGTATGCTCGACCGGCATGAGATGCACCTTGTCGTGTGTCCCGATCAGCGTACCGTCGGGCGAGAAGAGCATCGCGCGATTGACCAGGCGTTCACCGTCGGGCAGGAGGAAGCTTCCGCCAACGATGTGGACCCGATACCGTGCGGCAAGCCACGAGAATGTTGTGTGAACGATTCTTTCCGCAACCGGTCCGATGTAGCGAAAGACACCGGCTACCGATATGTCTGCGGATCGCGATGAGCGATCGTCGTCTGCCGAGTACCCGCCGGCAGCACGATCCGGTGAACCGCCGCCGGCGGCCGGGTCCGGTAAATCACCGTCGACGGCCCGGTCCGGTGAATCACCGCCTGCGACCGGATCCGGTAAACCGCCGCCGGCTCGACCGTTCACCGCCCCCGATGCTCCGCCGAAAACACCGGCGGCCATCTCCTCGACGCCGGGCAGCATGCCGAGCAGTTGGAGGTTGTTGTACTCGGGAAAGACGACCAGCTCGGCACCGGCGAGGCGTGCCTCGGCTACCCACCTATGCATCTCGGCGGCGTACTCGACAGGATCTGCAAAGAGCTTTGCCCGAAGCTGCACCGCGGCAACGGTAAACGTCGACTCGATCGTGGTCGCCTTCGTATCGACACCCTCCGCCATCCCCGAACGACCGGCCGCATTCGCAAGAGATCGTCGCAATCTGCCGGGTCTCGCTTTCCACAGCAAATACCGGCGGAGCAGGCGCTCTTTTGCTTTGAAGGATGCCATCAGCCCGATTCCTTTGCCGATTCCCCGGTGTAGAGTGCCGGAAGGTAGAACCGATACGCCTCGGGGTTCAACAAATCGAGTAGCGGATAGGATGCCACCAGTCGGTCGCGTGCGCCGCGGTCGAGATCGCCGACAGCGACCGAAGGTCTATCCGCATTCGCCGCGCCTCCCCAGCTGAGATAGCCGCACATTCCGGCGGTGATCTCGCACGGAGCGAGCACGACGCTGCACGCTCCGGTCGAAACCGCCCAGAACTGATTCTGTTGCACCTGTGCCCACAGTGAATCGATCGCGCTCCAGCGAAGCGCCTCGGAATGCGAGGCCGCCGCGTGACCGCCGACCGCCTGATGGTTGCGCCGGCTCGGTACGGCGTCACCGGAGGGGTAGCCGGTCGTACCCACCGCGGCTACAAGTTCCACCCCCTGCAGCGCCATGATTCGACCGACCTCAGGATACCGGAGGTCGCTGCCGACCGCAACTCCGACAGCTGTTCCCTCGATATCGAACACCGATAACTCATCGCCTCGAGCGTATCCGCTCTCGCGCTCGCTACGGCTGAGGTGCGTCTGCCGCTGCACGCCGAGCACGTCTCCGTTCGGATCCCAGACATGCGCAGCGATATGACGCCTGCCCTCGGTTAACTCCACCGAGGGACCGCCGATAGTATGTATGCCGAGCTCGGCCGCAATTCGGGCAGCGAGATCGATGATGGGGGCGCCGCGGTTCGGTTCGGTATCCGACGCTCGCGCCGGCGACTCGTGACTCCCGACCGCGTCCGGCGACGAAAGAGCGCGCGAGTCGGAGAGTACGACAATCCGAACGTCCTCGACCCGACGCACAGCGCCGACAACGCGCTCGAATGCGTCGCGGCCGAACACCATTGTTGAAACCCCGGCAACTCGCATAATTGCTCCCCGACGGCAAGGTGGGTGCAGTCGGCGCCCGTTCGCACACCAATCGCCCGGGCACCGAAGCATACGATGCAATTCGCCGGTCGGCAACCGGGCATCGCGACACGTGTCGTGCGCCGTCGCGACACCGGCCTTCGCGAAGAGAATCGCGGTGAAGAAAATCGTTGACATAACAAGGAATTACACCGGACTATTTCTATGAGGTGAGCCCATGGAAATCCGTCAAGCGGATATCGAATCCTCAGAGGATCGCGCGATCGTCGGTGAGCTGTGGAGCGAGTATCTTTCCTGGGTCGACAATGAGCTGAAACTGCACTACGGCGTCGATATGGCGACAGAGCTGGACACGACGTTAGAGCGGGCGGTGGAAGACAATCTCGAGAATCTGCTCGCGACGTTGGTCCCGCCGAAGGGCCGAGCGCTACTGGTGTTTCAGGATGGTGAGCCGGTGGCGATCGGTTGCATGAGGCCGACCGGCAATCGGACCGGGGAGATCAAACGCATGTACGTCAAGCCGCACGCACGCGGCAACGGAATCGGCCGGCGGCTTCTCGACGAGTTGGTGAGCGCCGCGCGTACGGCACGTTACCACCGCATCTGTCTCGACAGTGTGCGCTTCATGCACGCCGCGCACCGGCTCTATCGCTCAGCCGGTTTCGAGATTATCGAGCCGTATGACGAGAGCGAGGTGCCGCCGCAGCTTTGGGAATACTGGGTCTTCATGGGACTCGATCTGAAGTGACGGCGCTCTATCCCCACGGCGCTCATATCCCCACGGCGCTCTATCCCGACGGCACTCTACCCCGACGAGATTGACATCACCCTTGATTTCGATCGATAATTAAGCAATTGTTTAATCGAGGACGGTGGGATGAACCGAACCGAACTCTGCAGTGAATACGCGCTGCACTGCAAGCCGAATGAACCGACGTTGCGCAAACGGGTCGCCGAAGCGTCGGGCCTCTCCGAGCTCTTTCGTGCCCTGGCGGACGAAACGCGGACACGAATCCTTTATCTGCTCGCCGAGCAGGAGTTGTGCGTATGCGATCTGGCATATCTGCTCGACATGTCGGCGCCGGCGGTATCGCATCACCTCCGTCTGCTGAAGTTAATGCGACTGGTGAAAAGCCGGCGAACGGGAAAGCAGGCGTTTTACTCACTTGCGGACGAACATGTCCTCATTCTGATTCAAACCGCGCTGGAACACTATGCAGAAGCCGACGATCGGCGAACCGATAACAGGACAGCGTAGCGCCACCGCGTGCGGCGACGAATGCTGCTGCGAGGGCGCCGCCCCGACCGGGCGTGCAGGCGGGAACGCGTTGCACATCGTCCGCATTTCGATCGCCACCGCACTCCTTCTTGCCGGGCTCTGGCGCATAGAGACGGTGCTCGTTCCTGCTGAGCTCGTACAACAGGCGGTCCGTCTGCTTCTGTTCGTGAGCGCCTACCTGCTGGTCGGCTGGCC
>SLAN01000130.1 GCA_007126865.1 Spirochaetales bacterium
CGCAGGCAGTCGATCGGATCGCTCGGCTACGGTACGTTCGCCGGGGGAATCCTGACCGGCAAGTTTCGCGAGCGGCCGAACCTGGAGCCCGGAGACGATCGCGACAAGTTCTATCGCTGGTTCTCGGAGAAATCGTGGGACAAGGTGCAGCAGTTGCTCGACGTGTTGCGGGAGATCGCGTCCGCGCGCGATGTCAGCGTCGCCGAGGTCTCACGCAACTGGGCGATTCGTGAGAACGGCGGGGTGACCGTTGCGCTGGTCGGCGCGAAGAACGAGAAGTAGGCGCGGGCGAACGCGCGCGGCACCGAGTGGACCCTCACCACCGACGAGCTCGACCGGCTCGAACGGGCGTATGCGGAGACGGTCGGGGGCGTGTAACAGATCGGTAAGAGCGAGTCGGCCGGTAGGCCGATAATCCGCTTGTCTGCCGCGCGACCTTGTGCTACTGTCGCGCGCTATGCGAAATCGGCTGCGGCGCCTCTTCGGGTCGGCGCGAGCGCTTCTGTACGGCTATTTTCTCGTGCTGATCGCGGTGAGTACGGTGCTACTCGCGCTGCCGTACGCGTGGCCGACGCCGGGAGGCATCGCGGTGCTTGATGCGCTCTTCACAGCGACGTCGGCGGCCGCAGTCACCGGCCTGATTACGGTGAATACCGCGCATTTCACGCTCTTCGGTCAGCTGGTCATTCTCGCGACGATCCAGCTCGGCGGGCTCGGCATCATCTTCTTCTCGACCGTCTTTCTGATTCAGCCTGCCATGAAGATGTCGCTACGCAGCCGCTCGCTGATCCGCGAATACTACGTGGACCAGGTCGACTTCGATCCGGGTCGAATCGTTCGCTCGGTCGTTACCGTTGTAATCACGGTGCAGGCTGCCGGCGCTCTGGCGCTCTTCGCGGGGTTCATGACCGTCGGCGCCGAGCGACCGGTACTCAATGCGATCTTCCACGCGGTCTCCGCGTTCAATAATGCCGGCTTCTCGCTCTTCCCCGACAGCCTGGAGCGGTTCGTCGGCGAGCCGGCGATTACCGTGCCGGTCATGCTGCTCGTGGTACTCGGCGGGATCGGCTTCGTGGTACTCGTCGATCTGCTGCGCAAAGCAACCGGCCTGCGGCGGCACAGATTGACGCTTCACACCAGCGTCGTCCTGTCGGTATCCGTTGTGCTGATCGCGACTGCTGCGGCCGCCTACTTCCTCTTCGAGCGCACCGGAGCCTACGCCGGTCTGAGCGAGGGAGATGCGGGCATGGCCGCGCTCTTTCAGGCGATCACTCCGCGTACGGCCGGCTTCAACACCGTACCGCAGGATATACTCGGCTACCCGGCTCGCACGCTGACGAAACTGCTCATGTTTGTCGGCGGCGCGCCGGGGTCGATCGCCGGAGGAATCAAGGTGACTACGTTCGCCCTTGTGCTTTTCGCCGCGCTCTTCGGGACGAACCGCAACGGCGATCTGGAGTTCGCCGAGCGCCGGATTCCGGCCGAGCTGCTTGCCAGGGCGCACGCGTTGCTGTTCAAGGCGCTGTTGCTGCTGTTCGTCGCGGTCGTCGCACTGACGATCTCCGAGCGCAACCTGCTGGCGGGCGGATTCGAGTACTCGGACCTGCTCTTCGAGGCGTTTTCGGCCTTCGGCACCGTGGGGCTGTCGACCGGGGTCACCCCGGAGCTCTCGGCTGCCGGACGCATTATCATTGTAGTGACTATGTTCGCCGGGCGTGTCGGCCTGATCGCCCTCGCGATGCCGCGTGGAGTTCTGGCGAAGCCGCAGGTCGGCTATCCGACCGGCGAAATTATCGTGGGGTAACGATGAAGCAATTTGCGATAATCGGGCTGGGCAATTTCGGCGTACGCGTCCTCGAGGAGATGATGCAGCTGAATGTCGAGGTGATGGTCATCGACCGCGACAGCGAGCTGATCGAGGAGTACAAGGACCGGGTTGCCGCCGCGTACGTGGTCGACGCGATAAAGGAGGATCTCATCCGAAAGGTGATTCCCGATACGATCGATGCGGCGATCGTCGATCTCGGGCACACCACCGAGGCGTCGATTCTCTGCACAAACTACCTCGCCAAGATGGGAATTCCGAAGGTAATCGCCAAGGCGGAAACCGACCAGCACGGCGAAATACTGCGTATCGTCGGCGCCACCGACGTGGTGTATCCGAACCGGGAGGCGGCACGGCGGATTACGCTGCCGCTTCTCGCCACATCGCTCTCCAGTTACTTTCCGATCAGCAAGGGGATGGTGATCGCCGAGCTGTCGCTGCCGTCGCACCTGCACGGTAAGACGATCGTCGAAGCCGATCTCCGGCAGAAGCACCGGTTGAATATCGTGGCGGTACGTCACGGCAGCGAGTCGGAATACCGCTTTGTCGATCCGGGGCACAAGATCCATTCGCTCGACACCATGCTGGTCGTCGGAACGGAGGCGGACATCGCGAAGATCGCCGGACCGGCGGACACGCGCGTTCGCCGCGAGCTTCGGATCGGTGAATCGGAGGAGAAGGGGCTCGCGGCGAAACAGCCGCGCCCGGTTACCCTCCGCGGATCGTTCCTCAAGCGACTCTTCCGGGGGAGAAGATGACCGGCGACGAGACGGCGAAAACCGGGGACGGAGCCGGCGAGATCGCCGACCGCGGGAAGTCCGGCGCCGGGCGTGAAGGGTCGTTCCCCGGCGTCAACGGTGCCGACCGCCGCGAAGGAGCGGCCGCCCGGTGGCTGCGGGAACACATCACCCTGAAAAACACCTCCTCGCCGCGGGAGGAGCTCGCAAACGGCTACACGCATCTCGCCGGGGTTGTGCTCGGCGTCGTGGGCACGGTGCTGATGGCTGCCGAGGTCTTTTCGGGGCGCACGGGGGTAGGGGTCGGCACCGGAGCGATCGTGTTCGGAATCACGATGATCGTACTGTACAGCGCTTCGACCGCGTACCACCTGGTGCGCGGGCCGATCGTCAAACGCATTGCCCGCATCGCCGATCACGCATCGATCTACTTCCTGATCGCCGGCACGTACACGCCGGTCATGGTCTGGATCGGAACGCCGGCGGCGTACCGTGTGCTCGTCGCCGTCTGGGCGCTGACGGCCGTCGGTATTCTGTTTACGCTCGTGTTCTGGGGACGGTACGGAGTGTTGCACGTGCTCTCCTACCTTGCGATGGGGTGGATGATCGTGCTGATCTCGGGCGATGTTGTGGCAACGGTCACGCCGGCGTTCCTGTGGTGGGCGATCGCCGGCGGCTTGAGTTATACTGCCGGTACGGTGGTGTACGGCTCGCACAAGCTGCCGTATCACCACGCGATATGGCATCTTTTCGTGCTCGGAGGCAGCATCTGCTTTTTCCTCGGTATCTATCTCGAAATCGTTCTCGGCGGGTGAGTGGTCGGGCGCTGTACAGCGGCGCCCTGGCGGTGCTCGCGGTCGCTTTGGTGCCGGCGGTCGTGACAGCCGAGGAAGCCGATGACGCCGACAACGGCCATGCGATCGAGCTGTCGGTTCAGAGCTCCGGCGGCGCACCGCCGCTCCTGCGAATCGAGGCGGCGAGCGAGGCGGGAATCTCGGCGATACGGCTCGATTCCGGTGTCGGCCGGTTCGAAATCGACGCCGGCGGCGCTTCCCGAATCGAGACGACGGTGACGCCGTTTCACGAGCCGGGCGAGTACCGCGTCCGGTTCACGGTGCTGCCGGCGGAAGGGAGCGATGCCGAGCCGTTGGAGCGCGAGCTCGAGATCGGGTTCATCGATTTCCGCTTCGGCCGCGACAACTTCAGCTTCGGCAACAACGGCGAGACGATACACGGCTCGGTGAAACCGTATTCGGAAACGCTCTTCGGATGGTTCGACGAGCGCGGCGTTGAGCTCGACGCGGTCGGCGAAGCGGTCCTGCTCAACGAGACATACGACATCTTCAAGGGGACGGTCGGGCGCTGCTATGCGTTCGCCGCGAGTCAGGAGCGCTACATGCGGTTCCCCGATTCGCGCCCGGATTGGTACGACGAGATCTACGATATCCACTCCGCCGACCTGCCGGTCCACCGCGAAATGAACCGGCTGCAGAACGATATCGTTTTCGAGCATTTCGTGGCCGGCGATCGCGACGTGCACCACGAACAGACCCCGGAGGAGCTCGGCGAGGAGCTCGAGATAATTCTCCGTCGAATCGCCGGCGGTGAGCCGGTTACCGTCAGCTATCTCGCGCCCGAACGGCACCATGCCATGCTCGTCTACGGCTATACGCGGTGGAGCGGGGAAGAGGAGATCGTGCTGTTGACGGCGAACAACTGGGGGCGCGAGCAGGAGTCGAACCTCGTCAGCACCGATGCCGAGTACATTCGAATCGTTGCCTCCGAGGGCACAGCCGAGTGGATCGACGCACCGGTGCGCGCCTACAGGCGGGCCGACAAGCTCTTTGTCGTGAATGTGCGGGACGAAGCGTACGACCTCGATCCGGCCGTGATCGAGGAGCTCATCGAGCGGCGGGTTGCCGAGCTGTTCGAGAGCGGCGAGGTTCTGGTGGTCGTCGAGAACGCGGCGGCCGCCGCCGTTGTCGATGCGGAAGGGCGGCGAAGCGGGCGCTACGGGCGTCGGATCCGGCGCGAAATCGATGAGGTCGAATTTCGACTGGTCAGCGAGAACGCGCTCTTCCGCCTGCCCGCCGATTTCGAGGGATCGCTTGTTGTGGAAGGCTTCGAGGCCGAGGATGCAGTCGATCGCGGCATCGTCCACGCGCCGGCCGGCGCAACCGATATCGACGGACCGCCGCTGAATGTGTGGTCGCTGGTCCCGGGCGATGAGTCGACCGCGGATGCCGCACGCGTGTTCGTCAGCCGGCGGGTGCGGCCGGAGCCGGATGAGAAGCTGGAGCTGGCGATCGAGGCGGGGCAGGTGCAGCTTTAGCCCGGGGGCAGAGTGAACGTAACCGATGAACCGCGCTGCGACGTGCACCATCTCAGACCTTCGCGACCTCCCGATACCCCTCGAGAAACCATGTGGTCATTCGCCCGATTCCTTTGATCGCGATGTTCCCGCGCCGAACGAGCTCGAAACGGCCGGTGAGCTGTGCGGCGGTCGTATCGCTTATGTGTATCCGACCGGGCTCTCCGTGCGACTCCATGCGCGAGGCGACATTGACCGTCTGTCCCCACAGATCGAAGGCGAATTTCCGTTTGCCGATGACCCCGGCGACAACCGGCCCGGTATGCAAACCGATGCGGACGTTCAGATCGTGCTGACGGGCGGTCGGGCTCGCGGCAAACAGATCGCGGATGTTGAGCGCGCATCGACCGGCTCGTTCCGCGTGATCGCCATACTCGTGCGGGCAGCCGGCGGCGATCATATATGCATCTCCGATCGTCTTGATCTTCTCCAGCTCTTCACGGTCGCATAACGCGTCGATTCCCGCGAACAGCTCGTTGAGAAGCTCGACGAGCTCGCTCGGTTCGAGCTCTCCGGTCAGCTCGGTGAAGCGCACGATATCGCAGAAGAGGATCGTCGTTTCCGGATAGTGGCTCACGATGTGGCCCTCCGAGTCGCTTTCGAGCCGGTCGGCGATCGATTTCGGGAGGATGTTGAGCAGCAGCGCGTGCGCGCGCTCGTTCTGCCGCCGGATCTCCTCCTCGAGGCGGTCGGCAAGCTCCCGGTAGTAGGCGACATTCGCCGAGATAACGGTGATGAGGATGCTCCAGTTCAGGACGAATACGATAGTCGCCGCAGTCTGCGAGGTATCGTAGAGCGGAGGGCGCTGCAGCTCGAGCAGATAGAGCCCTGCGATCACCGCCACCGTAGCCGCGGCGTAGAAGAGCTTCAGCGCCTGCCTGCCGCGCGGCAGAAAATAGACATTCACCGGCACGAAAAGGAGATACCACTGGAAGCCGAATGCCCAGCCGAGAAACGCTGCGGCGGCGATCGCGTGCATGAAGAGCTCCGCCATCGCGACGTTTACGCCGGCGAGCACCCGCCCTTTGCCGAGCAACCGCACGGCAAGCAGCCACAGCAGGCAGCTCACGACGTTCACCAGCGCGAGCTCGAGCAGACCGAAGAGCAGAAGTGCGACGAGCAAGCCGGCGTGATAGGCGAACGCGCTCAGTCCGCCTATCCGATAGGCGGCGAAGACGCGTCGGAACTCGGCCGGAATCTTCTCCGGTACGTGGAATACTCGGTCGATAAGCGTATTCATCGGAACCCAGTATATCGCGTCATACAAATGCGGTAATGCTTCGGCTCTAGCCGGGCTCCGCGGGTGTGACCGAGAGCGTCCATCGGGATCATACCTGCAATACCACCAAAGACATACCTTCTCTCGATATCGGATTCCTACAAGCCGAAGTATGGTTTAGCCGGTTGCAGACGGCGGGCCCGTATCCGCCGCGTCGACCGGAGCTCGTTACGGCGGCACGGACGACGGACAAGGCAGATGGACCGGCGTCCGGCATGTTCCGGGCGACGAGACAGGAGAAGTCACGCCCTCGTTCGAACGCCGGAGTTCAGTTTGACCGAATCATCACCGCACCAGTCGATGAAGAGATCCAATCCCAGCGTCACCGCAGTCATCGTAACGTATCAATCACGGAAACTGATCGGCGCCGCCCTCGATACGATCTACGATCGACACCGAACAGGGTTCGTAAGCGTGATCGTTGTCGACAACGCGAGCAGCGACGGAACCGCAGACTTCGTGGCCGAGCGCTATCCCTGGGTGAAGCTTCTGCGCAACGAAACGAATGTCGGTTTCGGTCGCGGCTGCAACCGGGCGATAGAACACGCGGCAACCCCGTACATGTTGCTCTTGAACCCCGATGCAACGCTCGATTCTGCATCTCTGAATGAGTTGGTGGCTTTCATGGAAACGCATCCTCGGGCCGGGATGTGCGCGCCTGCGATCCTGCAGGCTGGAGGAGAGCTTCAGAAAACGGGCGGTCTACCGACTCCGTTGGAGGTCGCTCTCGCCCCTCTCGGGTATCGGCGGCTTTCGAACGGGCGACGAAGCATACTTCCCGGTTCCGAGCCTGCTCGAACCGACTGGCTGTGCGGTGCGGTGCTTCTTCTGCGTCGAACTATGATTGAGCGCATCGGTGGGTTCGATCCGCGCTTCTTTCTCTATTTCGAGGAAACCGACCTGTGTCGCCGCGCGCTCGACGGTGGATGGGAGCTGTGGACGGTGGGAACGGCGATCGCAAGACACATCGTCGGCGCATCGGCACAGACCACCGGTGAGCGGTTACACTGGCATGCGATCGCCGATCACTACTATCGGAGCCGGTTCTACTAC
>SLAN01000122.1 GCA_007126865.1 Spirochaetales bacterium
ACGAAAACGGTCGCAGCTGGCGCAGCCAGGACAAGCCGCACATTTTCGTCGGAGCCCCCGGACGGGGACTGTGGCGCGGGGAGTACGACGAGGAGTACGAAGCACTGACCTGGCGTCGGGAGTAGATCGTACCGGCCTGTGGACGGGCGACAGGAGTGGGTCGCCGCTCCTGTCGCAGGCACGACACCCCCCTGCTGCGGGGCATGAGCCGTCAGCGGCGGCGCTCGCCCTCTATCACATTCAGCAAGGTTTCCTGTACAGCCGGATTCGGATAGTGTTTGCGAACCTCGTCTTCGCTTAATCCTACGAGCTCGTGGCTCATATAGTGGATCCACCCGTCGTCCTCGGGTCGGGCGACTTCGTGCCGCCGGCGGTAGTAATCAGGCTTGATCGGCTGTGTATCGGGGCGAAACGATCGCACCTTATAGTCGTGAACGGCGATACGCACATCCTCGCGCGGGATACCCTTCTCCAGAATGACTTCGACAAGGTGGTTCACCGTTCGGCCGGAATCGAAGATGTCGTCAACGAGGAGCACTCGGTCACCGCTGCGCAAATGCTCGGGACTATACGTCCAACCGTCTATCATCACCCGCTCCTGGGTATGAATATCGGTGTAGCTCCTCGCAACGACTGCGGCATAGAAAACCGGTCGGCGTTCATTTCGCCGCACTATCTTGAAGTACTCGCTGATCACGTTCCCGAGGTATGCACCACCACGTAGACTTACATAGATCACATCGGGGACGAAATCGTCGCTGTGTATCCGAGCTGCGAGTTGAAGGGCGTTGTCCCGTATCGTATCGTACTCGATGAATTCCTTCGGCATAGTGTCCCTGGTCTATCGTTGGATTTGCGTTTCGCGCCTCTGGTCCGCACGGAAATACACGATGTCAAGCTCCTCTCCGCGCGCTTCGCCGAGTACCTGATAGAACGCCTTCGCCGTACCGACAGCGTTGTCGTTGACACTGACAATCAGATCCCCCCGACGTAAACCGGCCTGGGCAGCCGGAGTCCTGCTCTCTACTGCTTGAACGAGCATTCCGTCGGTGTCTCGAGGGAGGTTAAACGAGCTCCGAGCCTGCTCTCCGGCGACATCGATTCGGAGGCCGGGCCACAGATGTGCCTGTGCGCTCGTAACTATCTCCTCTTCCTCCCGGCGACCTATCGTCACCGTAAGCTCGATACGCTCACCGTCCCGCAGCACAGTAAACAATGCATCTTCCCCGACGATAAGGTCTCCGACAAAGAGCGTGAGCTCCTCCGGACTCCGCACGGTTCCTCCGTTCACCTCGAGGACGAAGTCGCCGGGCTGGATCCCGTATTGCCAGGCGGGACTGTCAGTGAACACGTTGTGCACCATCGCTCCGTGATTCAGCGGCGCACCGAGCTCCTCCCGTACAGCTCGAGGCGTTTCGGGAATACTGACTCCCAGCCACCCGTACTCCACCTCACCGGTCTCGATGAACTGATCGATGGCACGTTTCGCGTTATTGATCGGTATCGAGAAACCGAGCCCGACGCTTCCACCGGTCTGCGTGGTAATCCAGGTATTGATTCCTACGACGTCGCCGGAAAGATTCACCAACGGTCCTCCGGAGTTACCCCGGTTAATCGCGGCATCGGTTTGTATGAAATCACTGATATTGCCGGCGGGTCCTCCCATTCGTCCGAGAGCGCTCACAATCCCCGCGGTGACCGTACTCTGAAAGCCGAACGGACTTCCAACGGCCAGGACCCAGTCTCCAACCTGCAGCTCCGAAGAGTCGCCGAGGCGCGCGATCGGAAGGTCGTCCGAGGAGTGAAATTGCAGGAGCGCAATGTCTCGCCTGCTGTCGGTTCCGACAACCTCCGCCTCATGCTCGGTGAGATCGTCGAGAGTAACCGTGATTTCGCCGGAGCCACCAAGCACATGATCGTTCGTCAGAACGTAGTAGGTATCTGCATCTCGCCGAACTATCACGCCGCTGCCGATTCCCGGTGGTTGCCTCTCCGGTGCATCGCCTTCCGGATCACCGAAGAAGAAATCGTACCACGGTGTCCCCCCGTTCAGCTCCGCTCGATCGTCTTCGGTAACCTCGATCTGGACGACCGATGGAATCGTCGCTGCTGCGACATCGCGAAAACTCGACTGCAACTGTTGAGGTGTTATCCTTTCACCACCATCGTCACGTGCCTCGACGCGGCCCGCGGGCTCAACACCGGAAGCACAACTGAACAGCAATACCGAAAGAAGAAAGCCGACGATCCCCCCGGTCATAACGAGATTGAGGAGGAAGAAACGGCGCGAGAAAAAGAGTTTACGACTTCTCATAGATACATTCCCGACTCTGGATTACCAGAGTATACAAACTACACTGCCCGCACAGCCATACGTCCATAATCTTTCAAGGACGAAGCGTAAGGACCTCGACGCGGTCCGGCAGCACGACCACGGTATGCTCGAAATGAACGGAAACCGACCCATCTGCAGTCACCACGGTCCAGTCATCATCGAGTACCTCCACGTCGTCGTCTCCCAGGTTCACCATCGGCTCGATAGCCAGGACCATACCGGGCTTCAATCGAGGATTCGGCCCACGTCCAACGTAATTCGGTATTTGTGGATCCTCATGCAGGCTCAGGCCCAGGCCGTGACCACAATATGGCCGCACAATACCGTAGCCGTGCTTCTTATTGTGTTCGTAGATAACGCGCGAGATGTCTTTGACCCGATTACCGACAACAGCCGCATGAATCCCCAGCTCGAGACTCTCCTCCGCCACCCGCATGAGGGTCGATATCTCCCCGTTCACCGAGCCCGCCGTTACGGTAAGCGCCGAATCGCTGAAATACCCGTCGAGCTCTACGCCGCAATCGATACTCACGACATCGCCCTCTACAAGCGGCGTATCATCGGGGATTCCGTGAATCACTGCGTCGTTCAGGGAAAAACAGATCGATGCGGGGAAGCCTTGATATCCGAGAAACGCGGGGCGACCACCATTGGACTCGATGTGTTTGCGCGCTTCCGCGTCGATCTTACGGGGCACCGCACCGGGCTTAACGAGATCGCGACAAATGCCGAGGGTCTCCCCTAACAGTCGTCCCGACTTCCGTATCCCTTCGACCTGGTGTTCATTCTTGAGCGTGATCTGGCTCTTCTGAAATAGCATACTATCGGTTCTCTCCAACGAAGCGAGTCAGCATTCGTGCACGTGCGGAGCCCGGATCATACTCGACGGCCTTTGCCGCGTAATCCCGCGCTTCTGCGTGGCGACGACGAACGAGTGCGGTCTCCGCCGACCGGAGATAGATTTCCGACAGCACTTCCGATGCAATGGCTTCCCGTTCGGCTGACTCGAGAGCACGATCCCAGGCGCTCGCCGCATCACCGAATCGATCATGCAAGAACAGCAGCAGGCCCAAATTGTACTCATCGTACCACAATCTGCTTTGCTTCTGGTCAAGTATATCGATTGCATTATCTATTCGTCCGTCGGAAAAGGCCTGTATAGAGAGCGCGCTTTTGCGCCAGACCGCCCCCTTACCCGCCTCCGTGGCGAGGATAAGCGAGAGCCCTTCGCGATCACCGGACCGGACGGCCGCCGCTGCCAGGTGGCCCGCAATCGACGCCGACTCCGGATACGTGCTTAACAGTTCCCATTTCGCGCTCTTTCGTCGTTCGCTCGAATAGGCGGGATCGGTTTTCACCATAGCCAGGGCAATCCGCGCGTCTTCAGAATCTCCTTCGGCATGCGTATCGGCGAGTACGGAATAAGCGCGCTCGGTGTCACCTTTCCGGCGATACACGTTCGCCAGGTCGAGAGCAATGCGGCTCTGACCCGGAAAAGTATTATGACCCTCTCGCAACCAGCGCAGTCGTTCATCACGTTCTTCGCTCATTCGAGCCAGCCCGAGATACGGGAGACTCGATACGTCCGGATCGGCATCGATAACATCCTTCAGCAGCAGCCGGCGGGCATCCGGCTCGCCGGCGTCGAGAGCGAGATCCGCCCTCGTCAACAGGATATGCGACGCCGTCTGATACCGCCGGGGAACATACGCAAGCCAACGTTCGGCAGCATCCCGGTGACCCTCTTCGACGAGGAACACAAACATGGTCTCCGCAAACCGCTCGCTTTTCGGCAATCGCTCCGAAATCGCTCGCGCCGTTCTCCTATCGCCGTATCCAAGAGCGTAGAGCAACGCATTGTACCCGAACGATGGGTCGTCGGTTGCCTGCCATGCACGTTGAAGCGTATGTGCCGACGGATCGCGGACGGCAGAAACCATGAGCGCCGCCGGTGAATCTCCCTCAGGGGGCTCACCGACACCCGCTCGCAACCACGCTTCCGCCTTTACGCCGGCGTATTCACCGGCCGGCAGCTTCGCGGCCGCTTCTGCCGCAGCAGCCGGTTTCCCGGCGTTGAGCTCGGCGATCGCGAATATGGCACGAAGTCGGTCGCTATCGTTGTGTTGTGTGAACGCAACGCTCGCTGTGTCGCGGAAAAGTTGATCGACTCCACCATCGATCTCTACAATCCGTGCCAACCGCAGAAACGCCGGCCACTCGTCTGCATCGGGTCGAACACGCGCACCGACCGTCCGGATTGCATCCGCGGCATCCGCCCATCTCTCTTCGGCTACGAGTCGCTGGATTCTCGCGCGAGTGCGAGACAACTCCAGGCTTATTCGCCGCTCAATGATTGCATTGCGAATCAGCACAGCGGTAACCGCAGAAAGCGAAACCGCAATCAGGAGCACAATGATGCCGCTCGTGCGCCGCTGCATTACGCCCCCGCCGCGGCGTGTGTACGGCGAACCCCATCGAGCACTCCGTTAACGAACCGATACGACTCGCTCGACCCGAACTCACGCGCGAGGGTTACCGCTTCGTCGATCGTAACCGAAGTCGGGATTGAGTCGACGTAAACCAACGAATACACACTCAAACGGAGAATCGAAAGATCCACCTTGGCTATTCGGGAAAAGTCCCAATGATAGAGCTGTCCGCGAATGCGATCATCGATCGCGTCGAGGTTTTCTATGGTTCCTGCTACGAGCAGGCGCGCGAAGTCCAGCGCTTCCCGCGATCGGGACGCTGCTTTCGCGCTCCTGCTCTCTTCTTTCGCGGCGTCAAGCCACGCGAATTGCAGGAGCTCGTCGAGCGGAGGATGTGTATACTCATAAGCATACAGGGCCTGGAATGCAATGATTCGACCCTGTCTGCGTGCACCCATAACGCGCTTACTACCAGTCGAGATTCGACTCGGTAATCTCGATCTCCGCCTCGTCACGCAATTGAGAGAGCACCGATTCGGTCGCCTCCTGAAACTCCTGCTGAAGGCGCTGATTCATGATATACTCACGGATATTCTGACGGACTGTGAGATCCTGCCCTGGGACCAACTGATCCTCCAGATCCAGAAACCGCCGATCCCGTTTGTCCGTGACTCGCACGATATGTGCGCCTACGTTGGATTCGAGCACTCCGGTAACTGCGTCCATCTCGAGCTCGAACAGCGAATCAACGAAAGCGCTACCGAGCTGTTGGCGAAGCTGTCGATCGTTCTGCGGAAGATAACCGAAGTCCGAGCTACCGAGGGCCGAATCGGACTGCGCTCGGTCGTACGCCTCACTGAACGACCGGTCACCGGCTTCGATTTCCTCCCATAGCTCGTTCAACCGCGCTACCGCTTCCCTGCGCTCGCTCTCGCCGAGCTGCCGCGTATCCACGTAAATGTGGCTGAACCGTACCATAGCCGGATTGATGAACTCGGTCACATTCTCGTTGTAGACTTCGCGAATCTCCGACTCACTCGGTTCATCGATACTCTCGAATCGCTGTCGCTCTACTTCCTGAATGTACCGCTGCTGCAACAACTGCTTGCGAAGCTCGGTGCGATAGTCCTCGTAAGACATGCCGAGCTGCTGTTCGACCGCAAGTCGAAACTGCTCTTCGCTGACCTGAGCTCCCAGTGACATGCGCTCTTGCGCGATCTGGCGATCCAGCTCCTCGTCGGAAACAGTGATTCCGTCCCGCTCCGCCGCCTGTTCGATCAGCTCCTCGTTTATCATAATCTCGAGGACTTCGCGGCGTTGGTCTGCGGACAGCGTTGTTCCTGCCTGTCGCTCATACAACTCGACTTGCGATCGCAAGGCCCGCTGTCCGATACTGGCCGTACGAGTCAGGCGTACACGTGCGACCGATCGGTCGAGAACCTGCGAGCCGAGCTCGCCGATCGGCAGAAATAGCAGTAACAACGCGAGCAATCCGTACTGCACAGTGGAGAAACGACGTAAGGTGTTCATCATCAGGAAGATAGCACATCCTCAAGGAGGTTTTCTACCGTCAGGAGTTTGTCGGACATATGGGCAGAATTGAATATCGGAAGGGCTTAGCGCATATTATCGCCGAGACCTATGCATTCCGATGTCGGTGTATACGTCCGATACTCAATTCCGAAGTGAAGTTCGACAAACTATTCGCGTTCGCAGTAACCGATCTTCTGTTTCAGCTTCTTGATGCCGGTCATCTTATCGTCGAGCTGCAATGCTCGTCGAAGATAGCCGATTGCCCGTTCGTATTCGCTGCGGTCGGAGTAGATCTCAGCCGCCTTTTTCAGAAAGAAGGCGGTGTCCTTCCGTGAGAAATCGAACGCGATGAGCTCTTCAAGGCATTCGAGAACCGTATCCGGCGACTCCTGCTCGATCATCTTGAAACAGGTTATCGTCTTGAGCTTCTCGGTGACTTCCTCGAGGAAGTGCCGAAAATACGGTCGTTCGCTCTCGCAGACTACAAGTCGACGGAGAAGCCGATAGGCTTCCAGATAGTCGGACCTTTCCTCGTACTCCTCGGCAAGCAGGAACGTGCAATCCATGTAGTCTTCCCGGTCGAGGTGGTCACGCAGATCGAAGTCGTCATACTCATTCAACCGCGAGAACAACTCTACCGCATCATCCTCTCGACTATGGAGAAGATCAAAGAAAATGAGCTTGCTCTGGCTTTTTAGGTTCGTATTTTGTGCTTTCAAGAACTCACGATAATCGAAACGGAATCTTCTATGTACGATATAGTGAGTTCGATCGTATAGCGCCCTGCGAGAGGGATTGCCGAGTGTTTCGTATGCCTTGAGAACGGACCGCATTCGTTCGAGCGCTCTTTCGCCCTCATCACCCGAAACATCTGGATGCAGCTCCTTCGCCTTCTTTCGAAACGCCCGCTTTATGTCC
>SLAN01000305.1 GCA_007126865.1 Spirochaetales bacterium
CATGAGGTTGTATGCGTTCATTCAAGTTGTTAATGGAGAGCCTGTCGGGCTCGAGAAAAACCTACGTTCTCGCAATCGTGTGTGTCGGGTTCGCCGCGGTAGCGAGCTACGCCGCGCCGGTGATCGTGCGCTTCGCTATCGACAGTGTGCTCGGAGGCGAGCCGGCGGTCCTGCCGGGGAGTATCGCGCAGGTGATCGATTCGGTCGGCGGTCGGAGCGCGCTGCGGGAGAGCCTGTGGATGATCTCGGTTGTGATCGTCGTGATTACGACCTTTGCCGGCGTGTTCAGCTTTCTGCAGGGGCGGCTCGCTGCGGTGGCCAGCGAGAATATGGCGCGAAACCTGCGCGAGCGGCTTTACGATCATCTCCAGCATCTCAGCTTCGACTACCACGTAAAGGCGGAAACGGGTGATCTCGTCCAGCGCTGCACCTCCGACGTGGAGACGGTCCGGCGCTTTATGTCGATTCAGTTCGTCGAGGTCGGGCGCGCGGTTTTCATGACCGCGGTTGCGCTTCCGATCATGTTCGGCATGCACGCGCCGCTCGCGGCAGTGGCGGTGGTAATTATCCCGGTGGTGTTCGTGTTCGCGTTCGTCTTCTTCCGCAAGGTTCAGACCGCGTTCAAGGCGGCCGACGAAGCCGAAGGGGCGCTGTCGACGGTGCTTCAGGAGAATCTTACCGGGGTCCGCGTGGTACGCGCGTTCGGACGACAGCGGTACGAGGCGGACAAGTTCGACGTCCGCAATCAGGCGTATCGCGATCTCGTTTACCGGCTGATCATGCTGCTTGCAGGTTACTGGAGTGTCAGCGACTTTCTGAGTCTCGCGCAGATCGGCGCGATCGTAATCGTCGGCTCGGCGTGGGCGGTCGGCGGCGGAGTCACGATCGGAATCCTGCTGACATTCGTGACGATGGAGACGATGCTCCTCTTCCCGATCCGACAGATGGGTCGCATTCTCGCCGACATGGGGCGAACGACGGTCGCCCTCGGGCGCATGGCGGACATTCTCGAGGTGCCGCGAGAATCGAACTCGACGAACGATGTAGCCTCGGAGTCGCTGACGCCCGAGATCCGCGGTGCAATCGAGTTCCGCAATGTGAGCTTCTCGTACGATGATCGTCCCATTCTCCGCGACATCAGCTTCCGGGCCGAACCGGGAACGACGATCGCGCTGCTCGGACCGACCGGCAGCGGGAAGTCGAGTCTCGTGAGCCTGCTCAGCCGGCTCTACGACTACGATTCCGGCTCGATCCGTATCGACGGGCTCGAGCTCAAGCATATCGACCGGAAGTGGATGCGCCGGAATGTCGGGTTCGTGCTGCAGGAGCCGTTCCTCTTCGCGAAGACGATTCGCGACAATATCCGGCTCGGCCGGCGCGATGCGCCCGACGACGATGTGTACCACGCCGCACAGACCGCCGCTGTGCACGACGTGATTGAACGGTTCGAGTCCGGCTACGACACGGCGGTCGGCGAGCGCGGCGTTACGCTCTCCGGCGGTCAGAAGCAGCGCGTTGCGATCGCCCGCGCGCTGGTCATGAAACCGCCGATCCTCGTGTTCGACGACAGCCTGAGCGCCGTCGACACCGAGACCGACGCGCGAATCCGCCGGGCTCTTGCGATTGCCAAGCGAGAGGCGACGACCTTTATTATCAGCCATCGGCTGACGACGCTCGCACAGGCAGACGTGATCTACGTGATCGATGACGGGCGGATCGTGCAATCGGGAACCCACGATGAGTTGCTGGCCGAGGAGGGCATGTATCGGCGGTTGTGGGAGATCCAGGAGGCGCGCGAGGCGGAGTTCCGGCGCGAGACCGACCGGGACGCGCACGGCGGCCGGGGAAACGACGCGTCTCTACAGGTCGCCGACCGCGGAGGCGGTTCGGCAGGAGAAGCATCATGAGTGTGTTCGAAGAACAGGAATATACGAAGAGACTCGACTTCGGCTTGTGGCGCAAGCTGCTCGGGTACGCGAGGCCGTACCGAAAGCATCTGATCGGGCTTGCGATCGTCATGGTCGGCGTCGCACTGCTCGATGCCGGATATCCGGTTATGACGCGCATCGCGGTCGATCGGTTCATCGTGCCGGGAACGAGCGAAGGTCTTCCGTTGTTCGCCTTTGCGTACGCCGGCATGGTCACGACGCAGGCGGTGCTCATCTATCTGCTTATCGCGATCGCCGGGCGTATTGAGACGGGGTTGTGCTACGACCTGCGCACCAGGGGCTTTCGCCGCCTGCAGGAGCTGTCGTTCACCTGGTACGATCGCACACCGGTCGGCTGGATCATGGCGCGGATTACCAGCGACAGCGAACGGCTCGGTGAGACGATTTCGTGGGGCCTTGTCGATATAGTATGGGGCGGAGCGATGATGAGCGCCATCGCCATCTTCATGCTCGTCATGGACTGGCGCCTGGCGTTGATCACGCTGTCGGTCGTGCCTCCGCTGGCGCTGGTGAGCTTCTACTTTCAGAAGAAGATTCTCGAGAGTCACCGGCAGGTTCGGAAGACGAACTCGAAGATTTCCGGAGCGTACAACGAGGGCATTACCGGCGCGAAAACGACGAAAACACTGGTCCGCGAACGGGAGAATCTTCGCGAGTTTCAGCACCTGACCGGGGATATGCGCCGGCACTCGATTCGCACCGCGGTATTCTCGAGTCTCTATCTGCCGGTCGTTCTGACGCTCGGGAGTATCGGGACGGGACTGGCGCTCTGGTACGGCGGACGCGGAGTGATAGCCGGTACGATTACCTACGGCGTGCTCGTGGCGTTCATCAGCTACACGGTGCAGTTCTTCGATCCGGTTCGCGAGCTCGCACGGGTGATCACCGAGTTTCAGAGCGCACAGGCGGCGGCCGAACGCGTCATGTCGCTCATCGAAACCGAGCCGGGCATTCAGGACCGTCCCGAAATCATCGAGGAGTACGGCGATGTGTTCGACCCGAAGCGGGAAAAGTGGCCGACCGCACACGGGCGTATCGAGTTCCGCAACGTCAGCTTTACGTACCCGGGCGGTGAACAGGTGCTCGACGACTTCAATCTGACCGTGGAGTCCGGGCAGACGGTGGCCCTCGTCGGTGAGACCGGCAGTGGAAAGAGTACGATCGTCAACCTGGCGTGCCGGTTCTACGAGCCGACCCACGGGCAGGTCCTGATCGACGGCGTGGATTACCGCGATCGCGGCCTGCTCTGGCACTACTCGAACCTCGGGTACGTGCTGCAGGGCCCGCACCTGTTCAGCGGAACGGTGCGTGAGAACATCCGGTACGGGCGGCTGGAGTCAACCGACGAGGAGGTCGTCCGCGCCGCGGAGCTTGTGGGCGCCGATGCGATTATCAGTCGGCTGAACGGTGGCTACGATGCCGAGGTGGGCGAGGGCGGAAACCGCCTGAGCGTCGGCGAGAAACAGTTGCTCAGTTTCGCGCGGGCGGTCATCGCCGACCCGGTCTTCTTCGTGTTCGACGAGGCGACGAGCAGCGTCGACACCGAAACCGAGCGGCTCATTCAGGATGCGGTGCAGGTAGTGCTCGAGGGGCGAACGAGCTTCGTGATCGCGCACCGGCTCTCGACGATCCGGAACGCCGACCGGATACTCGTCATCGACGGCGGGAACATCATCGAGGACGGGTCGCACGACGAGCTGGTTGTCGCCGGCGGCGCCTACTACCGGCTCTACACGAATCAGTTCGCCGTCGATTCGGAGGTGGCGGTGTACTGAACCGGCGGGTGGCGGGGAGACCGGCCTGGCGGCGGCCGGTGGGCGCGCAAGCGCCGGTCAACCCGAGCGTGCCCCGGCGTATGGAGTGTGCGGCCGGGGCACGAGCTTCGCCGCGGAGCGCGCGGCCGCTCCGAGCGCGCTGCTACTCTTCGGCGGCGAGCAGGCGCTCGGCCTCGAGCGCGGCCATACATCCCATTCCGGCGGCGGTCACCGCCTGCCGCCACACCTTGTCCTTGACGTCCCCGGCGGCGAACACACCGGGCACACCGGTCTTCGTTGAATCCGGCTCGGTGATGAGGTAGCCGGCCTCGTCCATCTCGAGCTGTCCGGCGAGGAAGTCGGTGTTCGGCTTGTGGCCGATCGCATAGAAGAGGCCGCTCGCCTCGATCTCCCGTTCTTCTCCGCTCACTTTGTCCTTGATTCGGACCCTCTCGAGCTTCTGGTCACCGAGCGCCGCGACCGGGACGGTATTCCAGAGGATGTTGATTTTCTCGTTTCTCTGGACGCGCTTCTGCATTGCCTTGCTCGCCCGCATCTGGTCGCGGCGAACGAGCATTGTTACCGAGCTGCCGAACTTCGCGAGATAGCTCGCCTCTTCACACGCGCTGTCACCGCCGCCGACTACCACGAGTGGATTGTTCCGGAAGATGGGAAGCGCTCCGTCGCATACCGCGCACGCCGAGATTCCCCGCTGCCACAGTGTGTCCTCGCCCGGCAGCTGCATTCGTTTCGCCGTCGCGCCGGTCGCGATTATGAGCGTCTCGGTCCGATATTCATCGCTCCCGGTCTTGACCGTGTAGGGTCGGCTCGAAAGATCCACGCTGTCGACTGTCTCGGTCCTGATCCGCGTTCCGTGGTGCTCGCTCTGGGCGCGCATCTGCATCATGAGCTCCGGACCTTGAATCCCTTCGGGAAAGCCGGGATAGTTCTCGACTTCGGTCGTGGTCGTCAGCTGTCCCCCGGCCGCCACGCCGCCGGCCATAAACCCTTCGAACAGGAGCGGACTGAGATCCGCTCGCGCGGCATAGATCGCAGCGGTATGTGCTGCAGGGCCGCTTCCGATAATAATCACCTTTTCACTCATATTCCGGGTCCTCTTCCTCGAATGTTATCCTGTTAATCGTCGTGTCGGTGCCTGCCCGGGCACGACGAACCATCAATATATAGAAATTCATATATGATGTAAAGTGCCGGCGCCCGGTTGTCCCGGCGCCCGGTTGTGCCGGCGCCCGGTTGTGCCGCCGGATGGGGCTGCCCCCGCGCACTACGGGAGTACTATAGCACACTGAATGCCCGCAAATACTTGAGCTATCTCATTTGCACTGCTATCATCTACGATTAGAACAATAAGTCTATGTAATAACGTAGGGGTGTTATGGAGAGTCAAGCCGAACAGGAACTGCGTCGGCAGATCGAGGAGTTCTACCTTCCCCGCCAGCTTGTCGATGCGATATTCGAAACCGGCGAGATCCCGTCGGTTTCCGTTCTGCGCACCGTCGGCATCGGGTTTATCGATATTGCCGACTACTCCTATCTGTCGCGTTTTCTCAGTGCCGCCGAGAATCAGGCGCTTCTGAACGGGTTGTACACGGCGTTTAACTCCGTGCTGCGATCTCACGGCGGGTATCTGAACAAGATCGAAGGCGACAGTCTCATGTTTCACTACGGCGGGCCGATCGATCCGTCGACACGTGACCTCGAAGATGATGCTTCGGCACCCGAGGTTGCTCGTAAGCTCTTTCGCTCGTGTGTGGAGATGCAAAGGGTGTGCTCGTTGTTCAATCAGGCAGACGTGCGGTTCCTCGAGAACAAGGCGTCTCCGCAGGACATGGAGATGCTCGACAACGCCTTCAAGGTCATGGAGCAGATACGTTCGACCGCGGACGTATCGCCGAGTCTCAGCGCCTTCTTCCAGATTCGCATCCGTATTGGAGCACACATGGGGAAGGTAATCGTCGGGAACTTCGGCCCGGTCGGCGCGCGTCAGTGGGACGTAATCGGAGAACCGGTCATAACGGCCAAGCGAATGGAGCAGACCGCACCCCAGGATGGGCTGAGAATCTCGAAGGAGTTGTACGAGAGGCTGGAGGAAGGGGGAGAGGTAGACGCCTACCACGCCGACTTCCAGCGCAAAGCCGCGGACATCGGGAGCTCGTTCGACCAGGTTTCCCGCGAAGAGTTGTTTGCCAAGCGGGGCGTGACGATAGCCGAGAAGAACAACGCGAAATTCGACTCTTACAGTGTGCAGGTGCACCCCGATCTTCCCAACAAGCTCGCCATACAGGTAGGGCGCCTGTGCGATACCGGCGAGGACGGTGTATCTCGCGCGCTCGATATCGTACGCTATAATCGGGGTAACCGGTACGTCATCGATGCGATCGAGGGGCGGCTTACGGAGATGGGCGTTGAGCTGCGAAAAGCCCCCATGCTGCGGGCGATTCTTCCCAAGGCGTATGAGAGGCTCGTCGAACGCGGGCTTTCCGAAGAAGAGCTCGATGCCAAAGTGAACGAAGGGTTCTCCCTGTTCGAGATCCTGATTCGTCTCGGGGAATATCAGGATGTTCTGAAAGACGGCGAATCGGTGAGTGTCGACGTCGGCACCTTCAACTCGTACGATCAATACCTGTCGCAGAGCCGGCGTGTTATCGAGCAACGGCATAAGGAAGCGCGGCGAAAGGCGATACAGCGAGCGTACTTCTTTCACGTTATCTTTCCAACAGTGTTCGAAAGCTTGCGGGCGAGTATCCTCGAATACTACTATCTCGGTCACGAGCTCGAGGCGGTGGAGTCCGCGTAGCACCGATTCGCGAATCGCGGTCAGGGTGTGCGACCGGTCGCGGACTGACTTTCGCCTCCGGCATGGAAGACGTCGACAATGGAACATCGGGCCGATGTGAACGAAACTCCGGTAGACCGCGAGCGACTGTTGCGGGCGCTGACCGACCGGCGTGGCCGGATCGACGAGTCGGAACTGCTCGAGCGTTTTCTGCCCGGTGAACCCACCGATACTTCTCTGGAGCTGTTCCGCAGGCATTTCGAGCTGTACCATGCGCTCTATTCGCTCGAGGAGAGCGTGCTCGCTCGCGGGTTGAAGCTCCATATCGGGCTCGCCTGGGTGGAGTTGCACGAGTTGCCGCCGGACGGAGCGTGCCGCTACTTCGACTCCGGATTCTGTCGGGCCCCGTCCGGTGGAGACGGATACTGTGACTTGCACCGCGATCTGATGCGCCGCCGCGAAGAAGCCGGAGCTCTTGGTCGAGCGTCGCTGAAGAGCTACTACCTCGATCGCAGCAACCTGGACACAATGGACGGCACGCGTCTGGAAATGATGATGCAGGGCGTCTATCGCTACGCCTCCAACTACGACGAGGTTGAGGATGCACGCCGTACCCTGGGATTGGACCGCGACTTTTCGATAGGCCGCCTGCGGCGACGTTTTCGGTATCTGAGCAAACGGGATCACCCCGATTCCG
>SLAN01000137.1 GCA_007126865.1 Spirochaetales bacterium
AAGAGGCGACCGAATACCAGGAGATGGTATGCATCCGCTGCGGAAAGTGCGTGGAGGTTTGTCCCATGTACCTTGCACCAAACAACCTTGTAAGCTATATCAGAAACGATATGTATGACGAGGCGATAGCGGCCGGACTCGAAGACTGTATCCTGTGCGGAGCTTGCGCTTTCGCTTGTCCATCGCGTCGCGGCCTGCTGCAGACGATTAAACGGGGCAAAGCTGAGCTGGCCAACCGGCGCAAATCGTAATCTGCAGGGAGTTGAGACTATCCGCGCATTCGGCTGTATGATGCGGATACCCCCGATGGCCCCCGATGGCGGAATCGCGTAATGGCGGAAACGCAGGATCAAGAATACGCCCGCAACTCGACGATCGGAACAATACCTTTGGCACTGAGGAGTTACGCTCCATGAGCGATCCATTTGAAAGTAGCGGTCCACATATCGGGACCACCGAAACGGTCAGCAAGGCGATGTGGGACGTAATGATCGCCCTCTCACCGGCGTTCGTTGCGTCGGTGGTTTTTTTCGGCCCCTACTCCATCTACCTCGTACTTGCGACGGCGGTCTCGGCAACGGTATTCGAGGCAATTCTCGCACCGGGCACTATAACGCTGAAACGGCCATTCGGTGACTGGAGCGCGTTCGGTGCCGGGTACATTCTCGGCCTGACGCTCGCACCCGGTTCACCGTGGTGGATTCCGATCCTCGGTGCTTTTCTTCTCATAGCAGTCGGTAAGCAGGCATTCGGAGGGCTCGGGAACAACATCTTTAATCCGGCACTCGTAGCTCGAGGTCTTCTGCTGATCGGCTGGCCGGCGATGATCACCGACTGGGAGACACCGCTCGCATTCTGGCAGACCGGTGCGGTCGACGCATTCACCGCTCCCACTCCGCTCGTCTCCGGCGATTGGAGCTACCTCAGCATGTTCCTCGGCAACATCCCCGGGAGCATCGGCGAAACCTCAGCGCTCGCTCTGATTCTCGGCGCCGTCTGGCTGCACATGCGCGGGCACCGTCTCCATCGCATCGCCTTCGGAGTGGTGATCGGTACGGTGATCGCTGCTGCGCTGTTCGGAGTCGATCCGCTCGAATCACTCCTGGCCGGAAGCATTATCTTCACCGGCTTCTACATGGCCACCGACTTCGTCACCAGTCCGATGGGGAAAACCCCGCACTGGATATTCGGTTTCGGCATAGGATTTCTGACCGTCGTCATTCGTGAGTTCAGCATATATCCGGAGGGATCCACCTTCGCGGTGCTCCTCATGAATGCCGGTGTGTACGCGATCGACAAGCTGGCCGCCGATCCGAAGTTCGGCGAGGTAAGCCGGCGAACGTTCCGCACGACGTCGATCGGAAGCTTTCTCCTCGGGGCGACGCTCTTTGTTATCGTCGCGACCGCGGGCGTTCTTGCATGGCAGAATACACAGACAAGCTTTGCGAGTGCCCGAACGCGAAGCGACATGCGGACGTTCTTTCCCGAGGCACGCTATGCGCTTCCGGTCGAGGTCGCCGACGATTCACTCCGTGCCGAAGAGGTGTTCGATCGCGACGGACGGACCGCAGGGTACCTCGTATACTCCGAAAGCAACGGCTACAGCGGTCCGATTCGGGTAGTAGTCGCTCTCGACGCGAACTACGAGATCGACGGAATCCGCATCTATGAGGAATCGGAGAGTCGGACGCTCGGCTCGCTCATTCATCGAGAAAGCTTCCTCGGGCAGTTTCTCGGGCTCGATCCGGACACTCGTTCGCGAGCTACCGACGAGCTCGCGACAATCTCCGGCGCAACAGTCTCAAGCCGTGCGACCGCCCGCGCAATCGAGTCGGCCCTGGGCTTCCTCGATGACCCGGATGACGAAGTCGACGACGAGGTGTTCGCCGATCTCGAGGATGGAACGTTCACCGGTGCCGCAGGAGGCTACGCCGGTGAGATCGAGCTCGAAGTCACTGTCGAGAACGGCCGAGTGACCTCCATAGAGGTGTTGTCACACTCCGAGACTCGGCGCCTCTTCGATGATGCACTCGGAACGATCCGACAGCAGATCATCGATCGTCAAACCACCGACGTCGATAGTGTCAGCGGCGCCACCGGCTCGAGCGACGGCATTATCCGTGCCGTGGAAAACGCGCTCGGTCTTTAGGGGGAGAACAGAATATCATGAATCTTTCGAGTACATTCGAGAAAGCGCTTATACTCGGGGCATATCCGTTGCTCGCCCTCACGGTCACCGCCTACGAAGCGACGGCGGCGACGGCAATTGTCATTATCGCTGCCGTTCTCGCATGGCTGACCACGCTCTGGCTTCGCTCGTTAATCCCGGAACCGTTGCGGTGGCTGGTAGTCGTCGCCGTTTCCGCAGCTATTGCTCTCGGCGGAGGTCTGCTCGCACCGTTTCTGTTCCCGCTGTCCACGGCGATCACCACGCGCCTCGCCGTTGCCGGCATAACTCCCATCGTGTTCATCGCATGCGTCACCGATGAACGGGAAACGAGGGGTGGTATCGTACCCACGTTCATCTCGTTTGTCGTCGTTATGCTCGTCGCCGGCCTGCTGCGCGAAGCGCTGGGTAACGGGACGCTCTTTCTGCGGCAGATCACCGCATCCGGAACCGCCGTTGCCGGGATCATGGGTACCCCTACCGGAGCTTTTCTGTTTCTCGGAGCAACCATGATTGTCGCTCGACTCGCGGCACGTCGTCTCGTGGCCGACGATACGGCGGGCGAGGCTCACACGCTACAAAGGGGGAAACGATGAACGAAGGAGTTCAGGTTCTGCTAAACTATATGCTGTCCGAAAACGTTATGCTCGTCTCGTTTTTCGGCGTCACCCTTCTCCTGACCGAGACCGAGGGCGCGCGAGCGGCAATGAAAGGCGGCTTGGTCTTCGCGACGGCAGTGTTAGTCTCGACCCTGGTCGGAACACTGCTCGCTACCGCACTTCCCGGCGGGGAGGTGATCGAGATGCTGGCATTCCTGGTGGTGTCGCTACTTGCGGTGAGCGCGATCCGAGCCGGTGGACGTTTGACCGGTGAACGGCTCGGCCTACCGGCTCCCCTCTACGCGCTTCCGCTTCTCGTCGGCTCACAGGCACTCCTCACGCAGGCGAGCCTCGACTTCCCGCTGACCTTTGCCGCCGCCGTGGGAGTCGGCCTCGGCGTGTACATCGTGTACGTGCTGTCGACCTCTATGTTCGAGCAGATACGATTGACCGAGACACGAAGCGTCGTCAAAGGGGTACCTGCCCTTATCATCGCGCTCGGGATTCTCGGTTTCGCGCTCATGGGATTTCAGCTGCTGTAGGAACGGCGGGCGTTACTCAGGAAGCACCTGCTCGATAAATCGGAGCCAGTTGCCGCCCATACACGATTCAACGAACTCATCCGACGCCCCACGTTTCAGCAGCGCCTGGGCAATCGCCCCGATATCACCGATTGAATCGAAGTCGCCCGGCAACTGCTCGCGTCCGAACCCACCGTCCCAGTCGCTACCGAGGCCCACAGCGCCGGAGCCGAGATAACGGCGTAATCGGAGAATCGTGTCGGCAACCGAATCCGCAGTGACCTCACCCCTGCGCTGCCCGGCCGAGTCCGGCTTCCCCAGCGCCCAATTCGCCGGCATGAGCCCGAGTATGCCACCGCCGGCCGTAGCGCCCTGCAATACTTCGTCGGCGATCATCCGGGCTCCGCTGACAAACCGTCGTGCATTGGCATGCGTCACGACGATCGGTCCGCTGTAGCGATCGAGGCAGGCCGATGCCGCGCTGTCCGACATATGTGTCAGATCGAGCACGAAGCCGCGCCGCTGCATGCGATCGAGCAGCGCTTCACCGAGCGATTGGAGCGAGTCTCCCTCTCGCGAGCTCCCGGTATACCGGTTGCGAGCCCATGCCGGACCGATGATTCGCACACCTCGAGTCCACCACTCATCCGCTTCGTCCGGTTCAAGAATCGGCTCGGCATTCTCCATGAGAAGAACGAACCCGATATCGCGTCGCTCGCGGTTCGGATCGTTGCGCAGGGTGATGAGCCGTGCGAGCTCCGAGCGCGATCGGACGAAGTGGAGATGCTCGTCGGCATCTACCCAGCGATTGTAGATGTCCAGTTGGGCGAGCGCATGTGCATGTGCGCCATCGACGCTGTGATAGGCGAGCTCGCCTTTTTTCTGGTGTTCCGCCGGAAGCGTGAATAGTGTCGCGAACACCAGCCCGACTCCCGCTCGACGCATTTCCGGGAACCCGAGGGTGCAGGTGCCGGTAATATCCGCAACTTTCGTGTTTGATTCGCGTGTCCTGGTCTCGTGTACCGACCGTCGATAATCCCGTCCGAACGCGAGTGCGCCGTACGCGAGATCCTGATGAGCGTCCACGTATAGCATAGAGGCTGGAGCGTAGCACAACACCGATTACGGAGGAAGCAAAAGTAGAGAAATTTTCGGAATTCGTGGTCTTCACTAATTGCCTACGATGCCTCAGGCGTGATATGAGCGGTCGCATGAATCAGCAGGTTGTCCTGGCCGAGACGGCACCGGACCGGCGAAACCAGTGGTCGATTATGACGACCGGCGCCATGTTTCTTTCGGTATTTCTCCTCGCCGGAGGCCGTGCGATACATACCTCCGTCGTGGCGCTCCGAGCCGAGATCGAAGGGTTCGCACCGTTCGTAATCGGTCTGACGATGTCGGCGTTCTTTCTCGGATATCTCCTCGGAACTACCGTCGCTCCCCCTCTGCTGCGGAGTGTCGGGTATACCCGGACGTTCGCCGGTTTCGCGACAATCGGATCGGCAGCCGCTCTGGGCCACCTCCTCGTGATCGAACCGATACCGTGGTTGATTTTGCGTGTGATCCATGGACTCTGCACCGCCGCAATGCTCGTCGTCGTGGAAAGCTGGATGAACCGCTCGACACCTCGAGGAATGTGCGGTCGCGTATTCACGCTGTACAGCCTCGTCTATCTCGGTTCGATGGGCGCAGGCCAACCTCTCCTCGGCGTATTCGGCGTGGAACGTTTCGAGATATTCGTCGTTGTGAGCATAATCATCTCCATGAGCCTGATTCCCGTTACACTCAGTAAGATCGATGAAGCCCCGCCATCGCCCACCGCACGTATGTCATTGCCGCAGGTAGTCTCCGCCACACCGTTCGCTTCCGCCGGTATTTTCGTGAGCGGCGTCCTCACAGGCGTGCTTTCGAGTCTCGGGGCACTCTATGCATACAAGGCGGGACTCGACTACACGCAGGTCGGCTTGTTTATGGCGGCCATTTCGGCCGGTGCCATTATCTCCCAATTTCCGGTCGGTCTTCTCAGCGATCGCTTCGACCGCCGGACAATCGTCGTGGCACTCTCCGGGGTCGGCATTCTATCGTCCGCTACTCTCTTCGCAGGCTCCGCTTTCGAGCCGAACGTACTCCTGACCGTTGCGGTGCTGGTCGGTGCGTCGACGATGCCAATGTACTCGCTCTGCCTCGCGCACGCGCACGACGCGTTCGCGCCCGATGAGATGGTGAAAGCTGCCGGCGCATTCGTGACGCTTTACGCGGCCGGTTCGATGGTCGGTCCGGCGGTTTCCGGCACGCTGATGGAAATGGCAGGTCACGAGGGGATTATCATCACCCTTGTACTTACACAGTTGCTGTTCGTGGCCTATGCAGGCAGGAAAATGGAGCGCCTTTCACTACGATCATCGGCCGGGTCAACACATCGTTTTCATCCGTACCCACGTACCACCGCCGCCGCATTCGGCCTGCTGCGCCGGACAACCCGCAACGAGGGACGGCGGACAAAATTCGTTTACCGGAACGCCGAGGCGGAGGTCACGCTCGTAGATAACGCGACGTCCGATTCGGACACCGTTTCGCGGCAGGTCCCCGGTACGGACCGAGATTTCGATCACAATCGGCGTCGCGGCGCCTGATGCCGAATACCTCGATTCGGTTGTATGCTTAAGGGAGAATAGGAGGTGTCAGCATGCCTTCAATAGTTATTGACTCCCTGTCCAAACGATTCGACGGGGTGGAGGCGCTCTCGAACGTATCGCTGGAGATCCGGAATCGCGAGTTCATGGTCCTGCTCGGGCCGTCCGGTTGTGGAAAGACTACGCTTCTGCGGTGTGTCGCGGGCCTCGAGCAACCCGATACAGGATCGATCCGGATCGGCGATCGCACCGTATATTCGCGGTCGGAAGGAATCGACATTCCGCCGCGCGAGCGGCGGGTCGGTATGGTGTTCCAGAACTATGCGCTCTACCCGCACATGGATGTCTTCGAGAACGTGGCGTTCGGGCTTCGAATGCGCAAGACGCGTAAGAAGGAGGTGCAGTCCCGCGTGACGGAGGCACTCGAGCTCGTAAATCTTACGGGACTCGAGAAACGCAGCCCGCGCCAACTCAGTGGCGGGCAGCGGCAACGCGTAGCTGTCGCCAGAACGCTGGTAACCAAGCCACAAGAGCTGCTTTTCGACGAACCGCTGTCCAATCTCGATCCGAAGCTTCGGGTTAGTCTGCGCGCCCAGCTTCGCCGACTGCACAAACAGATCGGCGCTACGTCGTTGTATGTCACCCACGATCAGAACGAGGCGATGGTCCTCGCCGATCGCATCGCGGTCTTACAGGACGGTGTAATCGTGCAGGTTGACGAGCCACGAACAGTGTACGATCACCCTGCAACCGTGAAGGTTGCCGAGTTCACCGGTAATCCGAAAACGAACATTCTCAGCGGCGAAATCAACCGAAGCGACGATCGCTTGATTCTCATCCCGGACGATGACCCGTACTGTTTCATCGAGTTGCCCGATTCGCTATCCGATTTCGTCGGTCGCCGCATCTATCTGAATTGTCGTCCGGAAGAGGTGGGGATCACCTCTCATCTCAGCGAGGATCTCGGACGGCTTCCCGTTCTGAGCGTTATGCCCGACGGATCGCACGTATTCGTGCATTTGCGACTCGGCGACACAATGCAGCAGATTATCGCGCGCGGTTCGGTACGCGAGTTCGCCCGAATCGGACGAAATGAGCTGGTGGCTCTCAATATCCGTCGGGGAAACATCTTCGACTTCGACACCGAATACCTGCTACACTCCTTCGGATACGAAGACAGCGGCCG
>SLAN01000322.1 GCA_007126865.1 Spirochaetales bacterium
GTACGAAAAATTTTCAGAGAAAGAAAAACGCCTGCAAAACGAAACCTTTTATTGTTGCCTCCCATCTTTCGAGGTTATGCCGCTTTGTTTTTGCCAAAGCGTATCCGGAGGATAGGGCGGCGATAGTTTTTTTGATATGGCCCACTTATTTGGATCCCGGCATTGAAAAAAGTGACTTGGATCTGGCAGCTACGACTTCGGCAACCGGGCAATAGGGGTTTTCTGCCGATACTCGCAGCCATTTCGGCTCACTGGTGCTCCCGCGAATTTTTTTGTCTTCGAACGAATGATCAAGATCAAATAAGGGTATATTTCAAGATGTCGTCAAAAAGCACAGGGTACGTCGAAAAATGGATGGGGGACGGAGCTTTGGAACTTGCTGCTATGAGTGGATTATCTTTTAAAGGGAAATTGTGTGTTCTGAGTGGATGGAAAACAAAAGTCATTTTTATCCCGTTCTTTTAAAGTCGAAAAGAAATAGCAGAAACGGCCGGTACTTTATTCAAGCCAATGGATCTGAATGGCTCTGCGGTCTGCTTATCGAATTTTATTGAAGTGGAAGGAAAAGCCCTTCAAGCAGCCAAAACGAAGAAGAGAAGTGTCATCTGTGCGGGACGATCTAATCCGAACGGCTAAAAATATGGATGAAAATTCTGACTTTTCCGCCGGCAAAAGGACAGAAAGCAGAACTATTTGGATTCGGGGGCCCTTGCAAATGAAAGTTGTCAAATAGAGTAGAAGATGGTTATGATCTTAAAGATACAAGAACCTAAGAATAGCTAAAGGATTTGAAAAAATGGGTTGGGATAAAGCGCTCTTTATTTTCTCTATGCACCGGCAGCAAAGATTCCTGTAATGGGCGGGGTGGCGGTCTTTATTACACGCGCTTTTGCTTTTTTGTTTTTGGCCATTTATCTTTGACACTTATGTATCTAGTTGTCAGAAAAGCCGGCGGTTGATGTTGGTCGTTTCGACGGCTACTGCACTGCGGGTAGTACAAGTGATCAGGAGGTTGTATGACCGTCCCCGACCTTTTGCGGTGCTAGACATTGAAAGCTTGATCAACCATGCAGCCAACGCTTCTTTTCTCAGCTAGCACGCAACTAGTGCTTTTGCGATTGCGACTGTGCTTTTTTAGGGCGTGGATCGACATAGATGGGGTAAAGGAGCTCTTGTGTTGGCCGGGTTTACGGCTCTGCGTGTTATGGTAGGGGTTCATTATTCTCTTGTGGTGTTGTCGGGGGTTTTTCTGGGATGTTTTATCGCCTATGGGGTGCACCGATTGCTGGCCTGAAGGGGAGTTTGAAAAAACTAGGTTGGTTTTGGTCCATAACTCTTTGTTTTATAAAAAAAGAATAATTAGGCCTTCTTCGCCGGGCGAACTAGTTGATTCTATGTTTTTTTTCATTGCTTTTAAGAAGGAAGAGGTATATTCACTTTGTTAGACTAATATGGATTGTAAAGGGAAAATGCACATAGCACAGGACCTGTTGAGATAAGGAATAAAGAAAAGGGAACAGGCACAGCGCGGGAGAAGGAGGGCAGTCATGCAGGGGGTACCTATAAATGGAGTTATAGCGCTTTTGGTGACGGCGGCTTTTTTTTTATTGGCCAGGGAACTAGTTATGTGGTATTGGAAAATCAATCAGATGCTTTATGAGTTAAAGGAAATCAATCAAAATTTGCTGCGGGTGATGAGAGCCGTGGAATCTTACAAGACAGATGAGGGACAAAACGAATTGCCATCTTAAGACAGAGTGGCCGTCTGCCCTCAAAAGAAGAGTGGAGACCGTTTTTGCTGTACAAAGAGCAGTCGTACAAAAGTTGTTGCGAGAAGAAGGGGCAGGACGAAAAGGCCTGCCTCTTTTTTGGATGGATTTTGCCGGCTGATCCGGGTTAGGGACGCCCCTCGGGGATGGCCAAAGAAACAGCCTTTCCCACTATACAATCTTTTCTTCTTCCCGGTCATCAAAAGGTAGTATGACCGTAAAGGTGGAGCCCTCGTCGGGCCCACTGTCCACTAGGATCTCCCCGCCAAACAATTCAACAATCCTTTTTGCCAAGGTGAGGCCCAACCCAGCGCCTTCTTGCCGCCGGGCTTGATCTCCCTGATAGAACTGGTCGAAGATGCGTTGCTGGACGCTTTCGTCCATGCCGATGCCGGTGTCGGATATATCGACTTGAATGCCCTTGTCAGTGGGTTTCATTTCAACCTTGATCAATCCTTTTTCCGGTGTAAATTTAATGGCGTTGGATAAAAGATTCAGCCATACTTGTTCTAGTAACTCTTCGTCTCCTTGGTAGAGAATTTTTTCGAGATGAATATCTAGGTCCATATCTTTTTTTGTCCATAAAGGTTCCAACGCCAGCAGGCAATTTCTGATTTGTTCGTCGAGATAAAAAGGTTTTTGCTTTTTTAATTCTTCTTGTGTTTCTAAACGAGAAAGCCGCAAAATGTTGTCGGAAAGGCGGGACAAGCGGTTGGTCTCCCTAATGAGAATGTCTGCGTATTCTTTTCTTTCTTCTTGACTAAGGTGTTCATCGGACAACAGCCGGGCGAAACCTTGCATGGAGGCGATGGGCGTCTTAAACTCATGGGAGACATGGGTGATAAAATCTTTGCGCATTAGTTCGGTTTTTTTAAGTTCATCGGCCATTTGATTGAAATGCCGGGTCAGCTGTCCGATTTCGTCCCGGCTTTTATGTTCAAGATGCACATCAAAATTTCCCCGGGCGATCTTTTGGGTGGCCCGGCTTAATTTTACCACCGGCTTGACTACATTGCGGGTCAGCAGCAAAACCAGGATGGTACCGATGATGACCATGGCAATCAAAGAAAAGGCGGCTTGCGATCCGACCAGTTCCCACAAAGTTTTGTGAGGGAGAAGGTAAATTTTCAAAAGTGTTCCGTCCACGTCCAATACCGTGATATTGTGGTGCAGGTTACGGTGAGGCAAAAAGACATACCCTTCTTCTTCCAACCGGGAGGTTTTGGGTTCGCTCAAGGCCAGATCCTGCCGTTGTTCAATGATTTCGATGCCGTACATGGACAACGGCAGAAATTCCAACACCTGTTCCAAAGGAAGACCGGTGGTTTGCGTAAAGCGGAGGATGGATTCGGCCAGGTCGGTCTGGGCCTGTTGGATTTCCTCTTTGAGGGGGTCGACGTACAAAAGGGAGATTCCCAGGGACAAAAGGGAGGATATGAAGATCAAAACAATAAAGAACAGGGCGAGCTTCACGCTGATTTTTTTCATGACATCCTCTCCGCTTTGTACCCCAGTCCCCGCACAGTGACGATGTCAAAATCCGGATGGGAGGCAAATTTTTCCCTCAGCCGTCTGATGTGTACATCCACCGTTCTTTCATCGGCATGGGAATTCCTTCCCCAGATCTGGTCCATCAATTGTTGTCTTGTAAAAATCTGGCGGGGGTAGCTAAGCAAAGTAAAGAGAAGAAGGAATTCTTTTTGAGGAAGGACCGTGGTGGTTTGTTCGTGCGCTACCGACATGGTGTCAAGATCAAGGACCGTCCTGCCCACTTTCAGAACTCTTTCATTGGCAATCCGGGACCGGCGCAGCAAAGCGGCCACCCGCAGGATCATTTCTTCCATGTCCACCGGTTTGACCATGTAGTCGTCGGTGCCGGAAGTAAAGCCCTGGACTTTTTCTTCTTTGCTTTCCTTGACCGTAATCATCAAAATAGGCAGTGTATTCTTTTGCTGCCGCAGGGTGCGTGTCAGTTCGTACCCGTCCATATCAGGCATCATGATATCGCAGATTAAAAGATCGATTTGGGCCCGGTCAAAAAGAGCAAGGGCTTCTTTTCCGTCGGACGCAGACAGGACATGGTGCCCCTCCTTTTTCAGCACGGCTTCCATGAGTTTTCTTAAGCTAGGGTCGTCTTCGGCTACGAGAATGGTGGGCATTGTAAGTACCTCCTTCTTTATAAAGAGTCCCATTGCTTTTTTACAGGCGGTTTATTCGTCAGAATCATCGTCTAAGCTAACTTTGATCTTCTGTAGCGGTCGGCGGTTCAGCAGATCGTACATGACGGGAACCACCAAAAGAGTCAATAAGGTGCCGTAAGCCAGGCCGCCGATGGCGACGACCGCCATGGGTTGGGTTAATTCCGCCCCTTGGCCGTAAGCGAAAGCCATGGTGCTCATGGCTAAAATGGTTGTCAGGGCGGTCATCAAAATGGGTCTGATACGCAAGCGACCGGCCTCGATGATCGCTTCGTGTTTTTGGCGGCCGTCCAGCCGCAGTTGGTTGACAAAATCGACAAAGACAATGCCGTTGTTGACCACGATCCCGGCCAGGACCAAAAAGCCCATCATGGCCGGAAGCGAAATGGCCATGCCCGTGACCCAGGGGAGCATTAACCCCCCGGTGAAGGCCAGCGGCAGCGTAAAGAGGATGATAAAGGGGGACAGCAGGCTTTGAAACTGGCCAACCATGATCAGATAGATAAAGACAATAGCTAGGACGGCCATTAAGAGGACATCCTGGAGGGCGCCGGCAATCATTTCCCCTTCGCCCTCGATTTCAAAGCTTACCCCTTCCATGGGGGTATAGTCTTCCAGTGCTGCGTTCACGACCCGGCTTACATGCCCGACGTTGTATTCCGGATCGATGAATATGTGCACCGATACATAGCGGGACTGGTCGTCTCGCCGGATGGCATCGGGGGTATCGGCCTCTTTGATTTGGGCGATGTCTTCTAGCAGAACCTCATGTTCTGTGCCGTCCAATCGGGAGGCTGTCATGACAAAATCGCTTAGATTTTCCTGTTCCAAACCGGCCCGGTGAGGATCAAGAATCAAGACTTCATAGTCTTCTGTCCCCGAGCTCAGTATAAAAGCCCGCTCTTCCGTCACTAAAGCGCCGGCGATTTCAGCGTATACCTGAGCGGTCGTCAATCCTTGACGGGCAGCCTTTTCCTTGTCGACAATAATTCGCACCTCTTTTTCAGGATCTTCTTCACCCGCCCGGATATCCCTTGTGCCTTCAATTTCCGAAGCCAATGTCGCGATCTCGTCGGCACTGGTGTAGAGGTCGTCTAGATTATCGCCTTTGACCAGCACTTCAATGCCTTCGCCGCCAAGGGCTGTCATGTCCATATCAGAAGCCCGGACTTGAATGTCAGCCTCCATGTCGGATGTTTTATCCAAAATAGCCTGTTCGATTTCTAGATTGCTGCGAGCGCGGTCGTCGTGAAGAAGTATGTAAAAAGACGTGCTACCTTCTCCAAGATCCATCATCCCGCCACCTAGGTCCGCCGACCCGCCCACATGGGCCACCTCTTCGATGTCGAGCACCCTATCTATGAATTCATCGCTTAAGGAAAAAAGATCGGGTTCCTCTGAATCCTCGGCCGGGGACAGAGAAGCACTGAGCTGCGGACTATCCATGTTGGGCAGGAAGCTAGTCCCTACTTGAGAGGCGCCGAAGAGACTTAGGGCAAACAGCAGGGCGGCGCAGAGCAGCACCAAAGGTTTGGCACGCAAAGAGAAGGTCAGCAGGCGCTCATAGCTGTCCACAAGCCGCTCGAACCAGATTTGACGCCGCTCGGTGGTCTTTTTCAACGCGGTGGAAGCCATAGTGGGAACCAGCGTAAGCGCTACCACCAGACTTGCCAGCAGGCTGTAGGCGATGGTCAGGCCCATGTCGGTAAAAATCTCCCTGGCCAGTCCGTGGGTAAAAACAATGGGCAAAAAGACACAAATGGTGGTTAAAGTGGAAGCAAAGATCGCTCCGGAGACTTGACGGGCTCCGAAAACAGCGGCTCGAAAGACCGGAACTTTGTCTCTTCTAAGCCGGTAGATGTTCTCGATCACCACAATGCTGTTATCCACCAGCATGCCAACACCCAAAGCCAAACCCGACAAAGAGATGATATTCACCGTGACCCCGCTGAAGTACATCAAAGTCAAAGCAAACATCAGACTGATCGGGATGCTAAAGGCAATGACCAGCGTGGGGCGCACATCCCGTAAGAATAGAAGAAGAACGGCAAGGGCCAGAAGCCCTCCCAAAAACAGATTGGTCAGCACACTGTCGATGGTCGTGTTAATGTATTCCCCTTGGTCCATCAAGGGCAGGACATGCAGGCCCTCGTGCTCATCGGATAAAGAAGCGATGGTGTCGTGAATGCGTCCGGTTACCTCTGAAGTCGACGCGGTGCTTTGCTTTTGAAACATGAGCATGACACTGTCCTGTCCGTCCAGACGGGCGTAGGTTTGGGCCGAATCGTCCGTTATTTTAACAGAGGCAATGTCTTTTAAGTAGACATCGCCGATGCCCTCCATGGAGAACAGCATGGCATTTTTCAAATCTTCCTCGCTGTCAAAGCGGTCCCCTACTTTTACCAGTGTGTTCCGTCCGTTCTCATTTTCTAAATAGCCCGCCGGCATGGAAAAATGCTGGGCGCCGAGAAGGCCGCCGATCAAGTCCTGATCTATGATAGAATGAAGGTCTGCTTCTTCGTGGGCCTGTGCTCTGGAGTTTTCAAGCTCTGTAAGACCGTCTTCGATTTCAACCAGACCTGAGTCGATCCGTACCAAAGCCCTGGTCATTTCCATCGTTAGGGTCATTTTGCCTGCTTCCACTTGCGAAAAACCGGTTTTGGCCTCGCTGAGACCTTTTTCAAGTTGCGGCCGCATAGAAGAAAGAATGCTTTTTTGGATCTGGAGGTTTCTAAGTTCGGAATCAATCCCTCCCAGCCGCCTCATTCCGTGTGCTGCCTGTTCTTCCAGGGCGATCATGTCTTCTTGCGAAAGGCCTTTTATTTCAGCAGGGAGAGAATCAGCCAGCCGTTCCATCATGGCGTCAAAAAGAGGCTCCGGCAAAGAACCGACACCAAAAGGAAAATAGGTGGAGAAAAGCTGATGAAGTTCTTGTATGGGCAAGAGGGCTTCTTTTTCCTGCTGTAAAACCAGGGCCTGGGATTCGATCCACGTTTCTTCCGCCAGCAGGGATTCAAGGTTGGAAATGGCACTAACCAGCTCTGCGCCGGCTTGTGATAGCCTTGTCTGCTGGGTTTGGGTTTCGTCCTTTAGTTTTTCTTTGGCACTAACCAGTTCTGCGCGGGCTTCTTTCA
>SLAN01000266.1 GCA_007126865.1 Spirochaetales bacterium
GCCTAACGCCTTTGTCGATCCGCCCGCATCCGGGTCGCGGACATGACTTCGGTGCAATTAATCAAGTCGAATCAACCAAGAATGAGAAGTACTGCTTGTGCAAACACCGCATCCATGGCCCCGAGTGCGAGCGCGATGATTGCGAGACTTACGAGCACAACTTGTGTCGAGTTAATGACCTGCTCTCTCGTCGGCCATACGACCTTCTTCAGCTCAGCATAGCTATCCTTGAAGAACTGGACCATTCTCTTCATCGTAATCCCCTCCCGAGGAAGGCCTGATGCCGGCCGGATTCAACAATCAGGCCAGGCAGGATTCGAACCTGCAACATTCGGTTTTGGAGACCGACGCTCTGCCGATTGGAGCTACTGGCCTAAGGCTCCGTGCGTTCACGCACTAAACACCAGCCTCCGATCGGACTCGAACCGATGACCCCCACCTTACCATGGTGGTGCTCTACCGACTGAGCTACAGAGGCGTACAGAGTGTTCGCGGACAATAGCAAAACCCGAGCCAATGTGTCAAGCGGCGAAAAACGGATCACATTCGAGCGGTTGCAGCCGATCTCAGCGCTTCTGCTACGCCCGGCTAGAGGTTGTCGGACATATGGGCAGAATTGAATATCGGAAGTGCTTAGCGCATATTATCGCCGGACGTATGCATTCCGGTTTCGGTGTATACCTCCGATACTCAATTCCGAAGTGAAGTCCGACAAACTCCACAATAGTCAAACGCCGTCTTCGCACTCATCGTGGCCAATAGTATCGTTCACCCCGGAGCGGTCTCAAGGGGGTATGTTGCACAGCGTTTTTCGCGTATGCGCCTCACCGCGTCATACGCTTCGCTGCGGCGCATCGAAGCCGATCCGCGTTCAGTCGACAAATCGCCCGTCGCGCATCAGTTCAATCCGCTCTCCAGCCTCGGTATATGCAGTCACGCAGATATCGCCTCCTCCGATCATGAAGTCGGTGTGAAGATTCGCTCGATTGCCTCCGAGCTCCATGTACTCTTCGCTGGTCAGCGACTCCGCACCGTCGACACATGATGGGTAGCTTGAACCGAGCGCCATATGACAGGCAGCATTCTCGTCGTAGAGTATGTTGTAAAACACCGTGTTTGACTCGAACACCGGACTCGTTGAGTCAACCAGTGCGATCTCACCGAGCCTCCGTGCGTTTTCGTCGATCGCAAAGTACTGCTCGAGCGCCTCCACACCGCGCTCCGCACCGAAATCGACAACCCGGCCTTCACTGAACTCAAACCACGCCCCATTCACCATCCGACCGAGAACGAGTACCGGTCGGGTGACCCGAGCTCTTCCTTCGACTGCGAGTCGATGCGGGGTGGTGAACACCTCTTCGGTCGGGATATTCGGTACGAAGGAACGACCGTCCGGCTTCTCCGATCCTCCGCCGATCCAGACACTCCGCGGCAGAAGACCCACGGACAGGTCGGTACCGTCGGACTGGAAATGGAGTCGCGATATTGCGAGATCGGTGAGCCGGCGTGCCCGCGCTTTGAGGAGCTCGGCGTGTTCGAACCACGCCTTGTCGGGCTCATCCTCGTCGAGGCGGAGGATCGGCGTCATAAGGTGCCATAACCTGTCGACCGCTGAGGAGTCTGACGGACCGCCGATGACCTTCGAAGCCCACTTCGGCGTCGGGGCGGCGGCAACCACCCAGGCAAATCTGTTGGTCTGCATCGCGTCACGGAACTCGCGCAACGACTCCGCGTGCGCTTTGCCGACCTGCGCGTTTCGCACCGGGTCGAGCGCTTCGTGAATGTCCGGATCCTCCGGCCCCACGAGCGCGATGACCGCCCACTCCTCTTCCACGAAACATCGATACATTTCGGGAAGAAAGGTGGGAACATAGCCGAGCGTCTCTTCGCCGGCGGTGTCCACTCTCACCTTGTGCAGCGCCGGATGGTCGGCGAGCACGTGCACGTACCGGGCGCCGCGGCGGTATGCCGCTTCAGCGATCCGGTTGCACAACGGCCAGTGAACCGGCTCCGTGCGGATCGCAAGATTCTGTCCGGGACGCAGATCGACCGCCGAAAGCATCAGGTCGATGTATTTATGCCGCAACGTTTCGATAGTCACTACGGTCGCTCCTGTCCGCCGTCCAGGACACTGCACGGTCCGACCTCGAACCTTGCCCTCCCTCGACGCTTCCGTGCATAGTAGCGCCGGTGACCGGACCCGTGCAAGAAAACGACGTTATCCCGGAGGCATGTCCTCTCTGTGGTGGGGATGCGAAGGAGCGCCGGCATCGACGAATGCAGCGACGCTACCGCTGGTGTCTGTCATGCGATCTGGTTTCGGTTCATCCGGGCGATATCGTCAGCCGGAAATCGGAGACTGCTCGCTACCTCGAACACGACAACGGTTTTCATCAGCCCGGCTACGTCGAGATGCTGAGTCGGCTGCTCGATCGCACCGTGACTTCGCGAATACCGTCCGGGGGGAAGGTGCTCGACTACGGTTGCGGGTACGCACCGGTCCTCGCCGAGCTCGCCCGCCGGCGCGGGTACGACGCTGCGGCATGGGACCCGTACTTCCTGAACAGCGCCGACGCTCTCGCCCGGCGCTACCACGCGGTCGTCGCCTGCGAGGTCGTGGAACACGTTGCGAAACCGGCTGCGCTCTTCGAGCATGTTGCATCACTGCTCGAACCGTACGGACTCCTCGCCGTCCGAAGCTCTCTCCATCCGCCCGGCTGGGACGAATTTCTCGATTTCTGGTACACATGGGATCGCACGCACGTGAGCTTCTACTCCGAACAAACCGTTCGCTATTGCGCCGATCGATTCGGATTCGACGTCGAGCACCTCCACAACCCCGTATGGCTTCTGCGCAGGGCGAAAGGCGAAGCATAGCTTCGCCGAAAGCCCGGAGGGAAGTCGCGGGCGCAGCCCGCGATCCGCACCGCGTCAACTCAGAAGCGGTAGCGAATCCCTATTCCACTCCACAGCTCGAAGGCGGTCTCATCGATAAGGCGCAGACCGGGGGCCACCTCGAGGAAGAAATCGAGCGGCAGCTCGGACGGCAAAAAGCTGATTCCGACCGGAACCCGTGCTCCCACACGCAGACCTCCGTCCTGTTGCGGACCGTCGGCACGCAGTCGCACATTTCCGCCGATGCCTGCGTACAGCGGCAGGCGGTCAGGAGCTATATCGAACACATCAAAAAAGTGCTGAAGATAGTTCATGTGAAGGTGCAGCCGCGCGCCTCCGATTCCCCATGCAACCGTCGCATCGACAGCACTTACCGAACCAAGCCAGAGCTTGGCACTGATCCCCGTCGGCTCGCCGAACACCGCTCCGAGACTGAAGCTCTCCGCATCATCAATCAGGTTCTGCGCGCTCGCTCCGCCGGCGGCCATGAGCGTGAGCAGAAGCACGATCACTACTACACGATTTCGCCTCATATCCATCATTCCTTATATATCTCCTACTCGGATCAATCGTCGGCAGACTCCGATTTCCGGATGTATCGAAAGCGGTTCGACGCCGTTTCAGCCGGGACGGCCGACAGCCGTTCGACGATTTCCTCCAACACCGCGGGTGCCTTGTCGGTCGGAACCTGGCATGTGCCGCTGTCCGCGTATCCTCCTCCGTCAAACTGGAGCAGAAGAGCTCCCACATTCAGCGAGCTCGTCCGGTTAAATATGCTCTTCGATACGGTTAACTGCAAGTGCTGTCGTTCGAAGCCCCAGGTAATCTGAACGGCTACGTTCGCATCCGGAAAGAGTGCAAACTTCACAAACCGATTACCGGCGTACAGCTCATCTTCGCCTGTGAAGTCGACGACCAGAACATTCTGATACAGGCGCGAACAGCGCCGCACCTGTTCCTGGAATGCCATCTCGTGAGATCGATAGAGCGATACCCGCTCGGATACATCGGGTAACTCGAGGATCTCATCGATCGAAAGCTCGGTACAGTATTCGACCAGATCGAGCATGAGCTGCTGATTGGAGACCCGGAAATTCCCCCACCGCCCGAGTCCGGTTCGCGCGTCGATGACGAAGTAGAGGAGCGCCCATCCGGTCGGCCCCAGTACCTCCTCCCAGCTGAAGCGTCCGGCGCACGCCCGGTCGACGGCCTCCATAAGGTCCTTCCGGATATTGGGAAACGCCTCCGGGCCTCCGAAGTAGTTGTAGATGACCCTGGCTGTGCTGGGAGATGTCGGATCTACGACATACTTCGGCGAGTCGCCGTTTCGCAGCCGCTCGGAGAGTCGATGATCGAACGCAACCGCAACGGTGTCGACATACGGGACACCGGCGCCGATATCCCGCTCACCGAGCTCGATGAGACGATCGGCTACGTCGCGCGGGTGAACGAACTTCACTCCATCCACGAGACCGCGCTCGCGAAGCAGAGCGGCGCTTACCACGCCGTCGAAATCACTCTGAGTGACCAGGCGATACGGCCCATCATCAAGCTTCAAATCGTACCCCCACCATTACTATGCTAACCCGGCGGTGAACGGACCGGCAAGCAGCACACAACAAGCAGCGCACACTCTGGCATTCGTACGGTTCACCGGGTATCATTGGGAGTTCATGTCGGTTAACGAAAAACGCGCTCCATTTACCGCCCTCGCCTGCGATGTCGGCGGCACGAATACAACGTTTGCGCTCATAAGCGGTCGCCCCCATGAGTTCCGGATCGTAGCCCGGCACCGCTGTGCAACACAGAAACTCACCTCGTTTGACGAAGGGCTGAGCGAGGCGATGAGCTCGATGCTCCCGTACAGTGCCGATTATCCTGTCACGCGCGCTTGTGTGAGCGCCGCCGGGCCGGTTCACGGCGATTCGGTACAGCTCACGAACGCTTCGTGGGATCTTCATGCGGGCGATATTCGCAACCGGATAGGGGCACCGGTGAATCTGATTAACGACCTGGAGGCGGTCTGTTATGCGGTTCCGCTCCTCGACAGCGACGACCCGGAGCAGTGCGAGAAGCTGTACCATCCCGACGGAAACGACCCCACCCCCCGCGGCAGCGTACGGGCGGTCGTCGCGGCAGGCACCGGTCTGGGCGTCGGTTTCCTCTCCGGTGACGGGTTCGATCTGCGGGTCTTCCCATCCGAGGGAGGACACGCCGATCTCGCGGAGCTCGACGAGGAGACGAAACGCTTCCGCGACCATCTCCGGGTGACCCGCGGGAACGACGCCATCGAAGCCGAGCTGTTCGTGAGCGGTCAGGGAATCGCAAACGCGGCGAGCTTCGTCGAGGCCGAGGGAGGGTTCTCATCCGGACGCATCGCCGAGTCGATGCGCTCGGCATCATCCGACGAGAAACCGGCGATCGTTGCCCGGCACGCCGCCGACGATACCGACTGTCGCCGCGCGATGCGGCTGTTCATCCGCATGTACGGGAAGTTCGCCGCCGGCGCCGCGCTTACCTTTCTCCCGTACGCCGGCCTTTACCTCGGCGGTGGGATCGCCGCGAAGAATCTGCAGCATTTCGCCGGCGACGATACCTTCATGCATGCGTTCCGAACACACTATAACGAGTCGATGCAGAAACCGCTCGCCCGGATACCGGTTCGCGTGATTCGAGATTACGATGTCTCTCTTTTCGGTTGCGCGCATTGTGCATACATTCAGGCAGGGGTTCCCGCATGAAGGAAGATCGGATTTCGCAAGAGCTACAGAACGACATGGTTTCGCGCGGTATCGATGTCGGGCTCAGCCTTTCGATACTCGATCGCTATAACCGGGGTGAGTTCGATCGCCAGCGGCCGGTGGAAGTCGAGCGGCTGCCGGAGGTAGACGGATCGGCGGTGATCGACGCCACCGGTGCACTCTCGTTACGAGTATCGCGTTCGACGGCAAAGAAGCGGTTCGACGATATCGGAATCGACGGCTCTCCGGAGGATTTTGGAGAGATTGATGGGGATGATGTCCGCTTCGACGATGAGGCGCTCGCTCGAATCGGGGTACGCCTCGTCGCCTGCACCGCATACGGGGTGCTCAACGGCGGCTCGGCGACAAGCTACGCCGACGAGAAGAAAAACCGCGCCCTCGACGAAACGCTCTTCTCGGTGCTCGAGGAGCGCTTCCGGCCGCTTGCCGAACGGGTTCGCGGTTTGGCAAAGGGGCTCACGCCGGCTTACGTGACCGATAGCGGCGACGGGCCGTCGTTTCTCGAGCTGAAAATGCGGAGCGTGCTGCTGCTCGCGCTGCGTTACGAGGCGGAGACCGGGCAACCTCTTCCCGACACATTTCGTCCGATGTTCCAGATGACCAGCGTGAACAACGACGAAGAGGTCCGGGAGGCATACCACGGCTATCGAGAAAGCGGGCTTCTCTCCGACCTGATCGAGGCCACCGGCATCGACATCACCGATGTACGAACGGGCGTGCAGCCGATGATCAGCGCCTACACGCACAGCGAAGAAGGGCGGCCGAAAGGGATATTCGACCGGGCGTATGGCAAGCGGGGACGCACGCTTCCGCTGCCCGGCGGGCACGGGCAGAACTTCCATGTCCTCGCCGATGTCTACCGCGAATTGCTGCGCGACGGGTTTCGGTTCGCCTACCTCGGGAATGTCGACAACATCGGATTCACCATCGACCCGCCAACGCTCGCCCGATTTGCGTTGAGCGGGCGACCGGCGGCATTCGAGTTCTCCTTCCGCACCCCGGTCGATGTGAAGGGAGGTATCCTGGTACAGGACCGCAGCGGAGTGCTCACCTGCGGTGATATCGGACCGGCGGTCTCAAAGGACGAGGTATTCCGCGCCGAGGCGGCCGGGACATCGGTGCTGTTTAACTGCGCGACCGGTCTTTTCGACCTTCAACGGCTCGTCGACGATCTCGATCGGATTAACCGCGACCTGCCGGTTCGCTTCAGCGATCAGGACAAGGATGCCGGCCGCTATTCGCAGGCCGAGCAAGTCACCTGGGAAGTCATCGGTATGCTCGACCGGCCGCTGATACTCGGCGTCGACAAGTACCGCCGCTTTCTCGCCGCGAAGCTGCTGTCGGAGACC
>SLAN01000308.1 GCA_007126865.1 Spirochaetales bacterium
ACGAGATCTTCGGCGGCCCGAAAGTCCCACAGGATCGCCGCATGCAGCTCCGCCGGCGGCCGCACCCCACCGAGCACACACTCCAGATACGCCGGGGCGAAACGGTCGAGAAAATAGCGCGCCCTCGGCGCAGTCAGCCACCGCCGCGCCCCTTCCACCGACTCCCCCGTCGCATACGAGAAGTCGATGAGTCGCAACTGTCCGTCGGAGCCGAGAAGCACATTCCCGTTAACAAGGTCGTTATGGTAGCAGCCGCGCTCGCCGAGCACCGCAACAGCCTGCCCGATCTGCCGCCGCCAATCCGCCGGCGCATTCGCTTCGCAGAGCGGCACACCGGCCTCCTCCATGATGAACGCCGACTCGAGCCAGTCTACATCGAGCACCGCGGGAACAAGTCCGGTATCGCCGAGTTCCCGCAGCCATCCCACCTCGTTCTCGAGGAGCTGCGGCCCGATCTCAGGCACGAAACGCTTCAGAACCCTTCCATCCGCAAGCCGGAACACCCGAGAGGTCGGCCCGGTGTGGGGTGAAGCGCCAAGCTCGAGCAGCGTATCCTTGTAGCGAACTGTGTTCATCGATTCCGGTATATCGTACCGGCTATCGGTGCGGCAACGACAGGCGCTCGTGCATGGAAGCGCCGTTTACGTTCAATACGCAACGACCAGTTCGAAGAATGCGAAGGGATCGCCTGCATCGGAGTACTCTTCCCACTCCTCCTCGTCCGGATCGAAGGCGAGCAACCGCGCGTTGTCCGGGTCGCCGTCCCAATCGGTCACGATGATCGGACCTGACTCTTCGCGCTTGGCGACAAAGCGCTGCGGACCGAGGAACTCGCCCTCCTGCGGCGTCACCGCGTCGATCGAATCGGGATTGAAATCCGCATCGAAGCGAAGCATTTGTGGGTATTCCAACGCATCAAACCCGTCCTCGATCGCAAGAGTCGCGTACACCTCGTTGCCTATGACGTTAACGTCGCGCACCACATCCAACGGGTCAAAGACTTCATCGAATACATCCCAACCCAGTGCCTCGGGAGCCAAGGAGTCGACCACCAAATCTTCATCCGCATCCGGATCGATTCGGACCACCCAGAACCAGTTTCCGAACTCATTAGTGTTCACCGCAGCGACGATGTGTCCGTTTTCGTCGATGTCGAGGCCGAAAACCTGTGACTCTGCCAGATCAGAGGGATCGGGGATTGTCTCCTCTGCTAGGTCCTCGGCGCCGATAATGGGCTCATCCGAAGCATTCCCGGTTTCCGTATCGAGGACGTACAGTCCGAGGCCGGGATCCGGGAAACCCCAGAAGTAGACACGGTCCCGGTCGGAATCGACGGCAAGTGCATCCACGGCGGTGCTTTCCAGATAGACGTCAACCGTTTGATCGTCGAAGAAGTCCCCTGTCCTGATCAGACCGTACGTCGGAAATACCCCGTAGTCAGCAACCCACAGATAGCCGTCGTCATCATATGCGGCATTGCTCGGCTGGAAATCGTCCAATGTCCCGATACCATCCGCACCGAGCTCCCGCCGCCCTGCTCCGCTTATGTCTCGTATTTGGACCAACCGCTCGTTGCCGGGATCGGGGATGATCGGGCCCGGGGTCATCGGTACGGTTATCTCGTATTCGCCGGGATCGGGGAAATCTGCAGTGACGTCACCGGAATAGACGTCGTCGATCGTGAGCAGCTCGATGAAGCGCTGTTCTCCCGGAGGCAATTCGACCACGTGCGCGCCATCATCTGGGGAGATAGTCTCCTGAATGGTCTCAATATCCGGGGCATCTATGGTCAACTCGAGCTCCGTGACCCGATCGGGAAGGTCACCGACAAGCGAAAACCTCGGGTACACCGATTGCTCGGTGTCGGTCAGCGCCGCCCCACAGCCAAGAAAGACTGTCAACGTAATCGCCGAAAGCAGTGTTGCAGTGCAGTTCGCTCGTCTTTTACCGTTTTCCGAGCGCGTGCTCATTCGTGTTTGTCTCCGTTCATTCGGTAGGCGATATATCTGCCAATCATTCTCCGCAGGAAAGTATCACAATCGAACTGTTTTCCCAAGCCATTTTCTATTACCAATTGCTACCACTGGGCTACCGTTATCGGCTACCGGCAACGTTCGATCGCTATATTATTAGCGGCCCCAACAGCTCGAAGAAAACGAACAAATCACCAGAGTCGACGTATATGTGCCAGCTATCGGGATCATGACCATCGAACGCCACGACTCGCGCGTTCGCGGCCTGACCGTCCCAATCGGTGACAAGTATACGATCGCCGTCACCGCGCTGCCTAACAAAACGCTGCGGTCCCAGAAATCCGCCGTTGTCGAGGGTCACGGCCTCGACAGAATCAGGATCAAAGTCGGTGACGAAACGGACCATTTCGTCGTAATCGGCGTCAATGTCGACCGCCATCGTCGCGTAGACGTAATCGTCCAGCATTAACACGTCGCGGACTACGTCCAGTCGAGATTCCGGCACGAAAGTGTCCCAGCCGAGCTCGCCCGGCCCGAGCGAATCTGTGACCACATCTTCAGTCGCGTCCGGATCGATACGAACGACCCAGAGTGCGTTGAAGTCTTCGAAATCGTCGAGATTAAAGATGTTTAACGCCGCAATGATAGTTCCGTCATTGTCGATATCGAGCCCGAAAACCCGCGATTCTCCGTCCGCCTCGATGATCTGTTGAGCCAGCTGCCCATGCAGAACTACCAGATCTTCGGAAACCTCCTCAGCCTCCATATCCAGGTAGTACAGCCCGACTCCCGGATCCCATTCCCCCCATAAGTAGACTCGGCGACGCTCGGAATCCACGGCAAGCGCATCGACGTCGGCTCCCTCCATGAACCCCTCCACGCCGGATTCAGCTGATAGATCGTCGATCCGGAGGAGCCCGTATGTGCCGCCGTTCTCGCCCCCGTCGGCAACCCAGAGGTTTCCGTTGTCGTCGTAGGCAACGTCGGTCGGAGAGAAGTCAGCCAGGTCGATGTCTGCGTCCGCACCAAACTCTCGCCTTCCCGCCCCGCTCATGTCGCGGATCTGGACGAGGCGTTCGTTGCCGTAGTCGGGAATGACGGGACCGGGCGTCATCGGGACGGTTACCTCGTATTCACCGGCGTCGGGGAAGTCGGCGGTGACGCTGCCGGAGTAGACATCATCGACGGCGAGCAGCTCGATGAGCCGATTCTCTCCGCGGGGGATTTCGACGACGTGCGGCCCGTCGTCGGCGGCGATCGTCGTGCTGACGGTGGTCATGTCCGGAGCGTCGATCGTGAGCTCGAGCTCGGTCACCCGTTGGGGTAGCTCGCCGACGAGCGAGAAGCGGGGGTATACCGCGTGATCGGCATCCGTCAGAGCCGGCGCGCAGCCGAGCAGAAGTGTCATCGCGATCAATGAAAGGAGAATTGTCTCGCTCGTCACTCGTCGTTTTCCGTATTCCGGGTGCTTACTCATCTGTCTTTCTCTCCGTTGTTGCGTCACGGGACTCGAATCCCAAGGGGTCCATGCAGAAACCTATCACACGCGCCTATTTTTCCCCACCCATATATTCTCTTGCAAAAACAGACGCTAAGCGGTGAATGGTGTCCACGGTTTGGAAGGAATACCAACAACGGATAGGCAGTAGATAGTGACCTCGCCGCCAGGAACGAATCCGATCTCGAGACAGTCGGCTTCGACGGCTACATGAATTCGCCCCAACTTCCGCAATGTGGATATCGTTTCGCGACTCCGTTACGTTCGGAACCCATATTTCGTGGCCCGTACAGTACCGTATCCCGGAGGATTTCTAATGAACACGAATAGAGTATTTATTGGCCTGATTGTGATGCTCTCACTTGCAATCCTATCTGTCGCTTGTGAAAGCCCGACTGGACCGACAGAAGATGATGGCGAGCAACAACTCGACGGGCTACCAGGAGAGGATGCGAACCCCAACCTCTTTCCTGTGGAAGCCGATGACGATGATTGGGGCTTCATCGATCCCGAAGGAGAGATCCAGATCGCGGCCCAATTCGACGAGGCGGAGCATTTCGTTGAAGGATGGGCCCGGGTCGTAGACGATGGGGATTATCTCTTCATCGACGAGACAGGTCAGGTTGTGTTGAGGCCGGATGTCTCGTATGTTGACTCCTTCTCGGAGGGACTCGCACGTGCCCGGAAAGATGCGGATGGGCAGTGGGGCTACATCGATGACAGTGGAGATTTCACTATTTCGCCGCAGTTCGATCTTGCCGGGACGTTCGCCGAAGGTTTCGCAGCCGTTCGCCCCGAGGTGCCCGGCGATAATTCCGACGACGGGTGGGGCTACATCGACAGCAGTGGCGAGTTCGCGATCGAGCCACAGTTCGGTGGCGCTCAGCGCTTTGGTGACGGTCTTGCACCCGTACGGGAGGATTTCTCTTTAGACAATGACTGGGGTTTCATCAATTCGGACGGTGAGTTCGAGATCGAAGCCGCATACGAGTCGGCGAAGTGGTTCAGCGAAGGACTTGCTCCGGTGAATACCGGCGATTCCCTCAACCCCGCGTGGGGATATATCGATACCTCGGGCGAGCTCGTGATCGAAGATGATTGGTACGATGCACAACCGTTCTCCGAGGGCAGCGGTCCCGTTCAAGAGGATTCCCAGTTCGGTGGCGGTGGAAGCTGGCTTTACGTCGACAGCGACGGCGAAGAGCTCTTCGATGAGGACCGGTACGATTTCGCCGAACCGTTCTCTCGAGGACTTGGTCGTGTGTCGATCTCCGGGACCGCTCCCGATTATGACGTTGGTGGTGGCGAGACAGAGTACGATCTGAGCGAGACCGACCTCGGCTACATCGACGAAGATGGTAATCAAGTCTGGCCGTCCGACGATTGATTCCGTGGGGTCGGCGGTCCCTTGTCCTGCCGGTGTACGCTCGCGTTCACTTGCGGCGACCGCCGGAAGGAGGACTGTGCCGCTGTTCACCCATCGGTCGCCTGATCCCGGGCGTTCACTTGTGCATGGCACGCTTCGATTTACCAGGCACTACCGTCCCGGCTCGATCACTGTCCGCCGGCGACATCCATTTGCGTTTTCCTCCACGAGGAGTATTCTATTCCGGGAAGAATACAAGTCGCGATTCTGGAGTGAACTGGGGGGATGACGGATGGAACAATCGAAAACAGCAGTAGTCGCCGGCGGCACCGGCGGCATCGGTGAGGGAATTGTCGCCGCGCTCATGCGTGATGGCTACGATGTCTACGTTCCGGTGCGCCCCGGCGTACACAGCGAGCGGCTCGAGCAGTACGTAGGAGGCATCGAACACGGCTCTCTTACTTGTCTGCCGGCGGATCTGGAGAAGATCGAAGAGGTCGAGGCGTTTCGCGACCGGATCGTCGAAGCAGCCGGTCGGCTCGATCTGGCGGTGGTGTCGGTCGGCTCGTTCTATTACGGCTATCCGCTTCGCAGCATGCCGCCGGAGGATTGGGATCGGATCCTGCGGGATAATCTCTCGACGCACTTCAACGCGCAACGCGTCTTCGTCGATCTGCTCTATCGGCAGAAACACGGCGCCTATATCGTGCTCACCGGGCCGGAGGCCGATCACGTATTCCAGGATGCCGAGGTCATGTCGGTAGCCGCCGCAGCTCAGAAAATGATGGCTCGTGCGCTCGCCTTCGAGGCGTTCGATTCTCCGATTCGCGTTCACGTTGTAACATCGCACACGCCGGTGAACACGCGCAGTCGAGCCGGAAATGCGGGCCCCGACTGGATTACCGCGGCCGACCTCGGCTCCTACATCGCCGCGCTCGCCGCCGGCAGCCTTCCGAGCGCCGGCGAGACGGTGCACGAGCTGGAGAACGGCACGCATCTGCAGCGGCTGATCGGCAGGAAATAGCGACGATGTGCGAGGAAGCCGATGTGGCCGTTTAGAACTGTACGGATTCTCAGTATCGACGGCGGCGGTATCCGCGGGCTGATTCCGGCGCTCGTGTTGCGCGAGCTCGCCTCGCGCATGCAGGCGGCCGGACGGGCGCGCCCGTTGCACGAGTGCTTCGATCTGATCGCCGGCACGAGCACCGGGGCGCTGATCGCGCTCGGGCTGACGCTTCCGGCGGAGAACGGGAGAGATACCGCGCTTTCCATAGAAGATATCGTGGCGATGTACCGCGACGACGGGCAGCGCATCTTCCCACCATGGAAGTTCCGTGCGCTTCACAGTATCGCGCACATGTTCAGCGAGAAGTACGATATCGAGAACTTCGATGAATTCCTCGGTCCGGTCTTCGCCAAAGCAACGCTGCAGGATGCGTTGAGCGATCTGCTGATCACCAGCTTCGATATCGAGCGCAATACATCATTCTTTTTCAAGAAGCGGGCCGCACGAACCGACGATACGAACTTCCTCATGAACGATGTGGCGAAGGCCGCGGCCGCCGCTCCGAGCTATTTCGAGCCGGCGATAATCGCCGAGCACAATAACCCGGAGAACACCTTCTGCCTGATCGATGGCGGGGTCTATGCGAACAACCCGGCGATGTGTGCCTACATCGAAACCCGGAAGCTCTACCCGAATGCGTGGCGCTACGAGATCGTCAGCGTCGGCACCGGCAAGCCGTCGGCCCACCTGAGCCGCGACGAGATCGTCTCATGGGGCTTCGGCGACTGGATCAGCCCGCTTCGCGGCGCGCCGCTTTTCGGAGTTATGTCGGCGGGACAATCAGAGGCGGTCGACTACCAGCTCGGAAAGCTGCGCGGCGTCGACTACTATCGCGTGAACGGAGCGTTCGAAGGAGAGCCGCCGGAAATCGACGATGCGAGCAAAGAGAACATCGCGCGTCTGAGCGCGGCCGCCGGGCGCATTATCGAGGAGAACGACCGGGTGTTGACGAGGCTCGCGCGACGGTTGTAGCCGGTGGTTACCGGACCACTCTGCGTTCGATGGAGACCGCCGCGATAGTCACATCACCCGGATCAATCATCGCATTGATAAGC
>SLAN01000192.1 GCA_007126865.1 Spirochaetales bacterium
AATGGCATCGTTATGGTCCAAATAGTGGCGCCGGTGCTTCTGTAGCTGCCGGTACCACCAGCAATCGTTCTCCACCAGATACGAGTAAAAGACATCAGATCCGATAAAGAACGAATCGTGCGGTTCGAGCAGATCGTGCCACTTGGCCTTGGTCGATCTGAGAATCGCAGTTGCCGCGAGCATTCCGGTGGATTTACCGCCGATCATTCCGGTTCCGATCATGCGCTTCCAGATACGGATGACATCTTCGAGGGTGAAGTAGCGTTCGAGCAGCCCGTACATCCGGTCTCGTGCACCGGTAAGCATCGACAGAAGCTCGTGGAAAACCTCGCGTCGCTCGGCGCTCTGCGGAGAGCTTTGTGTAGAGCGGGCGATCTCTTCAGCGCGGAGGAATGTCCGATCCCATATTCCGATCATGCGGTAACTCGCCGAAGGCAGGCCCGGCCACGGACGTGCGTGTAGTACTCGGGCGATCGACTGGCTGTCGGTAACGAAACGGGACCCGTCGGCGGTGAGCATGCGCATCTGTAACAGGTCACGGCGCTCGCGCCCTTCGATTTTCGCCGGCATGGCATACGTTTCACCCTCCGACCGGTATAAATCGACGAACAGTTGCGTAGTCTCGCGAATCGGTTTCACCGCGTGAAAAGAGTGAACATGGCGTTCTATGCCGAAATAGGCGATCGTGCGCAATCGCCGGAGGTAGGGACACGTTACGCTGAAGAAATTGCCGATCATCCTGTCGCTGAAGTAGGTGCTCGATAGCTCGGAGAGAACATCGTACACGAAGTTTGCCCCGATTCCGAGCTCTCGTATCACAGAGTGAATGTCGGTAATGACCCGTTCGAACCCCTTTTCCGGATTCACGTTATGTGTGACTACGCCGGAACGCTCGTTAAGCAGCGGCCGATGGCCGGCGAAACGGAAGTAGTGCACCGACCCGCCGTTCGACAGAACGTGATCGACGCGGGCTCGAACCGCCCACTCGTACTGATCGAGATCGTCGAAACGGAATACCACGTTGTCACCGGGACGGAGTGCGTCGGTGCACTCATCGAGTGCCGGGAGGCCGGTGGAAATGCGGGTCTTGTCGTTCATAGCCGCATGCTACCACAAATCGACGGATTTCGGCCTCGATTGACGGTGACGAGACCCGCTCATACACTGCGGCGTACACACGAAAGGAAGCAAACGGGAATGGATTTCGGCAGGAATATCGTACTCAAGGAAAACTACACGTTTTTTGTCGGCGACGAGGAGGCGCAGATCCGAGGCGGCACCGAACACGGTCTCTACAACCGCGACACCCGCTTCCTCAGCCGGTATGCCTGGAGCTTCGATCGGGAGACGCAAATGCTCCGGACTTACTCTCCGAGGCCCGATCGAATCGAGCTTCATTACGCCGTCTTCCACGGCACCTATCAATCGCTCGGCATTACCCGACGAATCGCAATCGACGAGAGTGGATTCTCCGATGAGCTCGTCGTCGCGAACACATCTACCGAGAGTGGCTCGATCGAATTGCAGCTGTCGTTGGGAGCTGATTTCGCCGACATGTTCGAGGCCCGGGGGTGGCACGTTCACCCCGATGCCGAGCGTCACGCGGTTCGTGACGAGGCAAAGAGAACGATGGTCTACAATCATGTAGCGGCCGACGAAGTTGAACAGCGGACCGTGGTGCAGGGTAATTCGGACGCCCTTCGACTCGACGATGACGGCTTCCGTTGCACGATTACCATGCAACCCGGTGAGATACGACGAGTGATTGTGCACGTTCGAGTTCAGAACCCGGTTGAAGAGCACGGAGCGGTCGTGGAGTATGACGCGTGGCGGGCGCGAGCTCCGGAGCCACCTGCCGATCTGCCGGACCGCACCGCACTCGATCGGTGTGTTTTCCGTCGCGCGGTCGATGACATGCGCGCTCTCCTTCTGTTCACGCCGGAAGGGCCTGTACCGGCGGCCGGAATCCCGTGGTTCGTGTGTGCCTTCGGTCGCGACGCGCTGCTTGCGTCCATCTTTCTCCTTCCGTGGTGGCCGGAAACGGCAAAAGGAACGCTCCGTTACCTCGCACGCTATCAGGCGTCGGAGGTGAACGACTATCATGCCGCGACTCCGGGAAAGATCATGCACGAGCTGCGCTTCGGAGAGCTTTCGCGGACCGGAACGGTTCCGTTCGGACCGTACTACGGTACGATCGACGCAACACCGTTGTTTCTCATGTTGTTGGAAGAGCTCGTGCGTACCACCGGAGATCGGTCGCTCGTCTTTGAGCTGCGCCCGGCCTGGGAGGCCGCGTTGCGCTGGCTGGAGCGTTGGGGTGATCTCGATGGTGACGGCTTTCTCGAGTATTTCGGCAGCACCGCCGGCGGAGGACAGGGGCTGCCGATTCAGTCGTGGAAGGACTCCGACGACTCGATGAGTCATTCGGACGGCTCACTCGCCGAAGGTCCGATTGCACCGTGTGAAGCGCAGGGGTATGCGTATGCGGCGCTACAAGCGGCCGGGACGCTACTCGATCTCTGCGAGGAGCCTGAGGCGGCAAGTTCCGTACGCGAGCGGGCAAGCGAGCTTCGGCGATGTTTTCACGAGACGTACTGGCTCGAAAAGTGTGGGTTCTATGCGATGGCGCTCGACGGAGCGAAACGACCCCTTGCGGTCAAGAGCTCCAATGTGGGGCACCTATTGTGGACCGGAATCGTTCCCGACTCACACGCGGGAACGGTGCGCGATATGCTGTTCGGCGATGAGCTCTGGAGCGGATGGGGATTTCGTACCCTCGGTGCGGGCGAACGGCGATACAACCCGTTGAGCTACCACAATGGCACGGTTTGGCCGCACGATACTGCGATTGCGGCCGCGGGGCTTGCGCGCTACGGGTTCACCAACGAGACGACAACGATTCGCCATGTACTCTACGATCTCGGTGCCACGCAGCCTGACTGGAGGCTGCCGGAGCTCATCGCCGGATACAAGCGTGACGACGGCCCGCCGGTCCCATACCCGGTGGCGTGTCGACCCCAGGCATGGGATGCGGCGGCCGTTGCATATCTGCTCCGCGAAGATTTCGTCGAAAAGTGAACCGGGTCAGCGGCGCCGCTTCGGCAGATCGAGATATGAGTACAAGCGGTAAATCAGCAACAGCACATAAACGGCAAGCAATCCGTTAAAGAGCACTGAGACTGTCCAGCGGCCGGTTGCGAACTCCGTGCCGAGCGCGCGTCCGTGAATGAAGCCGAGCGGAAAGGCGACGTACGCAAGAAGATGCACCGTTTTCCAGGTTTTTCGAGAGAGCTTCAGCGGCTTGAAGAACCAGGCGGCGAGTACTCCGACGATCAACAGAACGAGCGCGACCATCCCGATTATCCGGTATCGGTCGAAAATGAGCTGGTCTGCGATCGAGTAGTCGTACGCGAGCATCAGGACACCGTGTAACAGAATCAGCACGAATCCTGCTTTTCCGAGGGTGCGGTGTCGTTTTAGGTTGGTGGCGCGACTGAAAACCGTCTCGAGGATCGGCAAGCGAATTCCGAGTACGAACTGATAGAACATCAGCACAAAGCCGATCAACGCGAATAGTCGTGACGGCAGATTCAACAGCAGCATCGTGAAGTCCCGCGTCTCGGTATAGAAGAATGCCGCGTTGCCTATCCACTCGTACAACGGAAGAGCGAGAAAGAGAATTGCCGGCCCGTACACAACCGAAGTAGCGATCGGTTTGACGGCGGTCGCCGATTTCCTCCGATCGGCGCGTTCGGGTGCTGTTCTCGTAGTATTCATGGTCGCAATCGTACCGTGCGGATCCGGGCCCGGAATTGAGCCAGATCAATTTTGCAGAATTTAACTCGGAATTGACCTCGGTCAATGTTCGCAGCGCCGATCGAGTACATATTGCACGCGAACCCGGACGGATAGTCCGAACCAGGCAAGGAGGTCTGTGATGAAACGGATCATGACTCGAAAAGTAATTGTTGGAGGAGTTGCAGGGCTCATCGTGCTCGCAGGAGCGCTGATAATAATGGCGATGGGCACGACGGAGACGACCAGGGCGGCCGAGCACCACACGTTCTATCTCGAAACCCGTTCGGACACACTGAATATCGGCGACGGGGTTACCTTCGAAGGTTTTACCTTCAACGAAACCATGCCGGGGCCTCAGATGGTCGTGAATCAGGGAGATACGGTAGAGCTGATCGTGGAGAATACCGACAGCGTCGCTCACGGTCTGTCGATTCATGCGGTCGATGGGCAGACGTCCAACTACCTCGGAAACATCGAGCCGGGTGAGACGGCGCGTCTCGAGTTCACCGCCGACGATCCGGGCGTGTTCATGTACCACTGCGCCCCCGGCGGGCACGGTATCATGGCCCACACCATGGGCGGCCAGCACGGTATGTTCGTGGTTATGCCCGATGAACCGTATCAGATGGAACAGGAGCTCGGCCGTGAGCCCGACGTGGAGATCTTCATCGTCCAGCACGAGGTGTACAAGGACGGGCGTGACTTCTTCGATGGGAAGGCGCAGTACGTCATGTTCAACGGTGAAACATTCCGATATGTGAAGGATCCGATTCAGGTCCGTCCCGACGACTACATCCGCTTCTACTATCTGAATAACGGCCCGAATATGACCTCCACGTTCCATGCGGTGGGAGGCATCTGGGACTACATCTACTACGGTGGTGTACCGGCGAACAAGATGCAGGGAACCCAGTCGGTGGTGAGCGGACCGACCGACAGCTATGTGATCGAGTGGAAAGTGCCGGATGAAGGACCGTTCACGCTCGTTACTCATGCGTTCGGTACCCAGGCGATCAAAGGCGCCGTTGGAGTCATCGAATCGAGCTACGACGCTGAGCGCGACGAGGTGATTCGCAGTGAAGGGCCGAACACGGCGCCGATCGAAGACCCGAAGCGACATATCGCACCGTTCGGGCTCGGCTCCTCGGACGTGGACAGACCCGCGCTCTTCCGCCGCGGTGACGACATCGTGATCGAGATGGTTGGCAACAGTTTCGTGCCGAAGCGCGCGCACGTGCCGGCAGGGGCGACGGTGACCTTTCAGAACGAGGATGTCTTCGACATGCTCGAGGGTGAGCTTACCGGAAAGCACGATGCAGTAGTGGTCGAAGCCGACGGCAACGAACGTTTCGCCACGGAGTTACTCGATCACGCCGAGCGAGAATCGGTGACCTTCACCGAACCGGGTACATACGAGTATATCTGCTCGATTCATCCGTACATGCGCGGCGAGATCGTTGTGTACGAAGGTGAGCCGAATCTGAACCCGTCCGCAGAGCTCTCCGGTACCGCACCGAGCTCCGGTTCGATCGACCAGGTCGGCGCCCGACTCGCCTCCTTCGTGCCGGCTGCAGCATCGCTTCAGGCGCTTACGGAGGCTCCCATGTCACATAGCGAGGCGATAGACGCACGCGGCGATATGCGTGAGATGTTCGGCTACGATCGGTTTGGACCGGTGGTCGACGATATGGTGTTCGAAGGCGGAGAGTTCTGCCACTGAGCGAGCACGCTTATTCGGCGGAATCGTATCCGCCACGTTACGAAGCAGGTATGTGTATCGGCGGCGTCGGAATGCGATCCGGCGCCGTCGACTGATGCGTGTAGCGTGAGCCGTTTCGCTCATGCTATGATCTCCCCATGACGTCGGAACGTCCAGACCGAGTGCGGGCCACTCGCTGTCCGAATGGTGTTCATAACCAAATGTGCTTCTTCTGTAATCGTATATCGGATGAACGCCATGCGGCGATTCGTGACCATCTCCAACCGTTCACGTGTCCGGCCGGCGACTCACTCTTTCGCGAGGGTGATGAGCCACGTGGATTGTGGTCGGTCTGCAACGGACAGTTGAATCTGATCAAGCAGGGTGATGAGGGACAACACCTCGTCACCCGTATCGTGTATCCCGGTGGCATGGTCGGGCATCGGAGCGTGCTCGCCGGCACCGCGATGGCGAGTACCGGGTGCGCGCATGAAGAGACACGCGGCGTGTTCATGCCGCGCCCGGCGCTCGAAGAGCTATTTGCCCGCGAGCCGGAGTTCAGGGTCGCCATCATGAAATTGATGGCGGAAGATCTCGAGCATGCAGAATCGCTTGCCGCAAGCATGGCGTATAACGACGCCCGCTCACGAGTGCTCGCGGCTCTCGCCGAGTTCCGCCGCGTGCGTGAGCGAGTCGTCGGGACGTTGGCCGGTTGGGAGTTCGCGATTCCGAGGAAAGAGCTTGCCGAGCTCACCGGCCTCAGCGTTGAAGGAGTCGTGCGCACGCTCAAAAAGCTTGAAGCAGACGGGGTGCTTTCGATCAAGGGGCGGCGAATCAAGGTTATCGATCCGACGGCCGTGCGAAGCCAATGCCTCCACCACTGTACCGAACGGCAACCGCACCAGGGCGAAGTGCAGTGCCGCTGTCTTTTCGATGCATGAGTCGCTGACGAGCTGTCGGCCGTCGACGGTGGGAATTCGGTTTCGGCCTGCCCGCCCGTGCATGCAAGCTTTTACGACCGTCGACGGCGCGGTGACATCGTCTCTCTATCGTAGTGCAGCCGTAGATCAGAGCGCCTGTTCGATCCGCCTCAGTGCGTGTTCGACGTTCTCATGGGTGTTGAACGCGCTTATCCGGATGAAGCCTTCCCCCATTCGCCCGAATCCGACACCGGGTGTGATTACGACTGAAGCCTCGAAGAGCAAGCGGTCGAAGAAGCTCCAGCTATCGGTGCCGGTCTCAATCCACACGTACGGGCTGTTTCGGCCTCCCCAGCAGTTGTACCCGTGGCGTTGCACGGTATCCCGGATGAGACGCGCATTTCTCATGTAGTAGGAGATGCGCTCGTCCACTTCCCGTTTGCCCTCCGCACTGTAGATCGCCTCCGCAGCGCGCTGTACCGGATACGATACCCCGTTGAATTTGGTGGATTGCCTGCGATTCCACAGCGCGTGTA
>SLAN01000169.1 GCA_007126865.1 Spirochaetales bacterium
CGACTTCGAGAGCTATCTTCTGAACTTCACTCAACCGGCGCTGGCGATGGCACTGACCTTCGTGTCGGTCATCATGTACCGCGTCCTGACCGAGGAAAGGGATAAACTACGAATTCGCCGGACATTCGGGAAGTTCGTCAGTCCCGAGGTCGTTAACGAAATCCTCGAGAACCCTCCGGAGCTCGGCGGTGTCGACAAAGAGCTGACCGTAATGTTCAGCGATATACGCGGATTTACCTCGTTGAGCGAACAGATGAGCCCGCAAGAACTGGTGAACCACCTGAATGTATACCTCTCGGCGATGACCGACGTGATCCTGGATCACCGTGGTACGCTGGACAAGTACGTTGGCGACGAGATCATGGCGTTCTGGGGAGCGCCGCTTCCACAGGAAAACCATGCGTTGCTCGCCTGCAAGGCGGCACTTCGGCAGCTCGAGGTGCTCAAAGAGTTGAATGCTGAGTGGCCGATCGAACGCCGGATCGAGATCGGTATCGGTATCAATTCCGGCATTATGACCGTTGGGAATATGGGCTCCTCCGGCCGCATGAACTACACCCTCATGGGCGACAACGTGAATCTCGGCGCAAGGCTCGAGGGTACGAACAAACTCTATCGCACCTCATGCATTATGAGCGAATACACATTCGCGCTTGTCCGGGACCATGTCTTCGCGCGCGAGCTCGATACCATACGGGTTAAAGGTAAGAACAAGCCGGTGATAATATACGAGTTGCTGGACGTGTTCGAGGAGCCGCTTGTCGAGAGCGTCGGGAACTCGCGGAAATCGGATTGATGTTGTGGACCGGGCCGGTTTCGAGTGACCGTAATTCGAAAAGAATATGGCGGATAGCGGCGTTCTTGATAGCTCCGGCGATAGTGGCGCTGTTTCTCGCCTCATGCGGTCTCGTACGCACGATTTCCCTCTTTCCCCCGAATGAGGATCAGATAGACGACGAGCTCTCCGGTGAGTCGACGTTCGTCCATAATACCGATAACTCGATCTATGGCGATGCATTTCAGGGATATGAGCTTTACTACAAAGTGTACGGTCTCTCGGAATCTCAAGAGGATCTTGTAACGACCGAAGAAAACGCCGTGCTCGACCCGGATTTCGAGGCACGGCCGAGGCTCGAGAATCGCGGATTCCAGCGGTTGAGGTGGGATCCCGGCAGTGGACAGCGTCAGCGACCGATCGTTGATCTCGCTGACCAGCGTGATGTCGCTGTCGAAGTGGTATTGAACTTCGCAGAGCTGGACTCGAACGGTCCGTTTGTACGCTGGAGACGTGCGGACGGCAGCGTCGAGATCCGTCAATTGAGAAGAACGGTGGCACGGGGCGAATCGAGAGACTTTTCATCGAGCCTTGGCGACTATACTCCGGCCGACCACGATGACGTTGACTCCGGTGCCGGCGACGACGGAGACGGCGGTTTTCAGGTCGTCGTCTACGTGCTCGCATACGGAATCGATCCGGAGGAGCTCGTTGCGATCTACAGCTTCGAAACGCGTCGGGTGCTGCCGCAGTACGTGTTGGCAACGCAGTGAGCGAGCGCCATATGAGCGAGCGCGATATAGGTGATTGATCGTATTTCCTTGAGTCGTGGATTGAGATTGAGAGTCTAACAATTGAGAGTGCAAAGGGGCGGTAGCGACTAATGACAACTGAGCTTCTGGCGACGGGCCTGATATATACGACACTCGGAGTGGCGGTTGCACTCGTTTGGGTTTATGCATTCGGCAGGCAGTTCCTCGGTGGTCTCTGGGGTGCTCTGATCGTTGCCGTGCTCGGCTCATTCTTCGGTGCGGTTATCGAACATCTGTTTTCCGATGTAATCGCGCTTCTCACCGATGTCGGCGGCGTTAACATCTTTCCGGCACTTGCGGCGGCAATCGTCGTAATTGCTGTGTTTGCCGCCGTTTGTGAACATGGAACGGATGCCGATGAGTGAGCGCAGATGAGTGACCGACCGATTTCTCCAGTGGATTTCCTTAACTTCTGATAATATACATTCTGTCTACCGAGGAGTTTATTGTGGCTGATACCGCCGATAGCGACACAAATACGCATACCGAAACGCCGGATACCGATGGGCACTCCGACGCATACTACTTCGAGCTGTTCTGGCAGACGATGCGGACGCTCCGCGGCCCGTACGGCTGTCCATGGGATCGGGAGCAGACCAGCGATTCGATCAAGGGGAATCTGGTCGAGGAAGCGTACGAGTGTTACGACAGCATCTCCCGCGGCGACTCGGATGCGTTCAGAGAAGAGATCGGGGATGTCTTTCTCGTCGCACTGCTCATGGTGTGCATCGAGGAGGACAGCGGATCGTTTACGCTCGGTGACGTACTACGGCAGGCGAACGAGAAGCTCGTGCGGCGCCATCCTCACGTATTCGGGGATGCGGTGATCGACGATACAGCGGCAGCGGTTAGACGACAATGGGATGACATCAAAGCAAACCTGGAGGGTCGCGAGCGGAACGAATCCGTGCTGGACGGAGTGCCGGACGCGACACCTCCTCTGGAACGAGCGGCACGGTTACAGAAGAAGGCGGCGAAAGCGGGGTTTGACTGGCCGGACATCGCCGGCGCCCGGGAAAAACTCGACGAAGAGCTCTCCGAGTTCGATGCGGCGCTGAGCTCTGACGACTCGGCATCGGACGACTCGGCATCGATTGAACGGGAAATCGGAGACCTTCTCTTCTCGGTCGTGAACCTCGCGCGCAAGAGCGGTGTCGATGCAGGATATGCGTTGCACTCCGCGAATCGACGTTTCAGCGACCGTTTCAAGCACATGGAGAAGCGGATGAGAGAGCGAGGCGAAGCCTTGAGCTCGGAGAATCTCGACACGATGGAAGAGCTTTGGCAGGAAGCGAAACGATCGAGTTAGTTACAAGTATCACTTCGGAATTGTGACTAGTACTGGTGCATGTACCACGGACGCAGATCGGCGACCGTCTCGTCAAACGTCTGGCCGGTGAATATGCCGTGCAGTACGAGATTCGCCGCCTTCGGTGACCAGAAGTCGTATTCGTTGTCGGCGTCTACGAGCACCGCGACAGCTACCTGCTCGAGCGGATCCTCCGGCTCGTATGGCGCATAAGCGACATACCAGCTGTGCCAGCGGTCCGAAGCGCCGATCTCACCGGTACCGGTCTTTCCCGCGCTCGCCACCGCCGGTGTCGTCACTGTGTTGCGAGCGGTTCCTGTTTCCACAACACTCCGCAGACCTTCGGCGACAACATCGAAAGTGCTTTCGCGTACCGGTGCCGAACGCAGTATTTCCGGTTCAGCCCGGGTTGCTATCTCGTCGGTATTCGGATTTCGTACTTCCCGGACCAGGTGGGGCCGGTAGATGGTTCCGCTGTTTGCGACCATCGCCATCATATTCGCCAACTGAAGCGGAGTTGCCGAGGTGAAGCCCTGCCCTATGCTCATGTTGACAGTATCGCCGCCCACCCACGGTTCCTGCCTCGCACTCTCCTTCCATTGCCGGGAGGGAACGAAACCGGAGCGTTCACCCGGAATATCGATACCGGTTCGCTCGCCGAGCCCGAAGGCGCGCGCGTAATGCTCGATATTGTCGGCTCCGAGCATTTGATGTCCGACCGTGTAAAAGAAGTAGTTCGATGAGTTGGCAATAGCGGAGCGGATATCGATCGGACCGAAGCCCTGAGGGCGCATTTCGATGCCCCATTCACGGAATGTCTGATTTCCGGCGCGATATGCTCCCCGTGTGTTTATAATCTCGTCGGGATCTATTACTTCCTCTTCGAGCGCGGCTGTGGCCATTACGGTCTTGAACGTAGAGGCCGGCGGGGCTTCGGCAGCGATCGCCCGGTTCAGGAATGGTGACCGCGGGTCGCGAGAAAGGCGATTAAAGGTCCCTCCTCCGCCACCGTACGTGAACTGGTTGGCGTCGAAACCGGGATTGCTTACCATGGCAAGCACCTCGCCGGTCGCGACCTGAATCACGACAACGGCACCGCTTCTATTACCCAGCGACCGCAGTGCGAGCTCCTGAATGTCCCGATCGATAGTCAGATAGAGATCCTGACCGAATACGGGTGGTATTTGCTCGGGATCGGTCGCCATCTCGCGTCCGAAGACGTCGACGGTCCGATATCGTTCCCCTTCGCGGCCGCGAAGGACGGTATCGTACTGTCGCTCCACCCCGCTCTTGCCGAGGATGCTGTCGGGAGTATAACCGCGATTATAGAGAACCTGCAGTTCCTGGGCGGTGATCTCACCGACATAGCCGGTAACATGAGATACCAGCTCACCTTCCGGATAGTAGCGCCGTGGCTGGCTGTACCATGAGACACCCGGGAATTCGTCTTTTCGTTCCGCTATATGTACGATCGTGTCGTAATCGACATTATCGAGCAGCTCGATCTCGGTGAATCGACTCCGAATCGACATGGGGACACGTTGGCCGAGCTGCGACATTGTGAGGTCGGTGGCCGCAGCAAGACGATCGAACAGCTCGTCGAATCGGTTGGGATCGACGTCCGATGGATTCAGCGTCAGGACGAACGCGTCGCGATTTGTTGCGAGTGGTCGACCGTGTCGGTCATAGATCCTGCCTCGCTGCGCTTGAATGGAAGCGCTGCGCCGGGATATCTGCTGGGCTCGCGAGCGGTACTCGTATCCGTCAACTATCTGCAGGGTGAACAGGTGCGCGAGGTAGAGGATTATAAGTGCCGCAATCGTTATTCCGATTCCAACTATCGCCGGCTTGGAAATCTCGCTGCCGTTACTGCTCCATCCCGACATAGTGTTGACTCTCCCTGACTAAACTAAAAGGACCGCGCGCGCCAGTCGAGCTCGAGTCCACGAAAACGCCCCAGTATTCCGAAAACAACAGGTGCGAGAAGCGCATTATAGCCTGTTTCGATAAGAAAGCGGGTCGACAGTACCGGACCGCTCGGATCCGAAACGCCGAATAACGCTCCGATCAGCAGAAACATCACGCCCTTGAGCAATGTAGCAGTGAGTACGAGAAGGAACGGTGCCAGAAACGCGTCGAGGTATACATTATCGCGTGTGGAGCCGTAGATCAGCCCCACCACGGTCTTCGTCAGTGTATAGAAGCCGAGGGGCGCGACGCTGAAAATATCCTGCGTCAGGCCTCCTATGAAGCCCGCGCTCTGGCCCACCATTCCACCGTTGCGGTTTGCGAGATAGACGGTGAAGATGAGCACCAGATCGGGGCGAACTCCGGCGATTGCGATGAGTGACAAGAGATTCGTCTGAAGAATCGAAAGCAGAATAACGAGCAATGCTCCGATCAGGTACGGAAGCATAGGTTACCGTCCCTCCTGGAGAACGACATACACGAACTCGAGTCTCTCGAACTCGACTACCGGATCGACACGAATGTCCAGATTCAGCTCTATGTCGGATGCCTCCACCGATGTCACCGTTCCAATGGCGATATCCGGCGGATAAATCGACCGCATGCCGGAAGTTACAATCGCATCTCCCTTCTCGATTTCCGAGTAGGCATCGCGAGGAATATGGTGGAGCGTGACCGGCTCGTGGGTTGATCCGACACCCGAGATCAGTCCCTGATAACGGGACTCCTGGTGCACGGCGGCCACATAGGCATCAACGTCGTAAATCGGCAGCACCTTGGAACTGTATTGTCCGACCTCCACGAGACGACCGACCAGCGACTGACGACCATCCTGCACCGCAATTACGGGCATATTCCGTTCGAGGCCGTTCCTTCGCCCGCGGTTGATCATAAGAGTGGGAAAGATATTCTCCGGATCCCGACCGATAACCCGGGCGGAAACATGTTCAAACTCGAGCGTTTCTGCGTATCCGAGTGTTGCGCGGAGTTGCTCGGCCTCGATCTGAAGGGCCCGGATATTCTCCTGTTGCAGCTCCAGTTCGCGAGTTCGCTCCTGCAGGCGCCCTATTTCGCTTCGCAGATCTCTACGGTTTCGCACCGACTCGAATGCTCCGGCGAAAAAAGCGCCAACGGCGCTGGTGGACCGTTGTATGAGTCCGATCGTAGAAAGACCGGACTCGCGTAGCCCGGCGGACCCTCCACTCATCAGTGACAGCACGGAAAACGTAACCAGCAGAACAAACGTAACAAGTGTCTGATTGCGTCGGAAGTAGCCTTTCAGGTCCATTCGAAGGTCACGATCATGCGTTCATTGTGTTGTAGATGTTCCGAGCGTTGTTCTTGCTCTTCATATGATCGAAATACATGCCGGCGCCGAGCGCGACACAGTTCAACGGATCCTCCGCCTTAAAGGCCGGTACACCGGTCTCGTTACTGATCAGAGTGTCGAGCCCCTTCAACAAGCTACCGCCTCCGGTCATTACGATACCGCGTTCGACGATGTCGGCGGCGAGCTCGGGAGGTGTCTGCCCGAGTGTACGCTTAATCTCCTCGACTATCGTGTTAATCGGTTCCTGCAACGCCTCACGTACCTCAACCGAATCGATTTCGAGACGACGCGGAAGACCGGTGATCGCATCGGTGCCCTTCACTTCCATCTTTTCGATCTTCTTATCGGGCGTGGCATTACCGATCATCTTCTTGAGGTCCTCGGCGGTCCGCTCACCGACGATGAGATTATGTACCGTTCGGACGTGTTTCATAATCGCTTCGTCGAACTCGTCACCGCCGAGGCGAATCGCGTTCGTCACGACCATACCACCGAGCGAAATGACGGAGATTTCGCTCGTGCCGCCACCGATATCGGCGACCATATGCCCCGCCGGCTCATAAATCGGAATCGCCGCCCCAATGGCCGCGGCCAGCGACTCGGAGATGACTTTCACTTCGCGAGCTCCCGCCTTGTATGCGGCATCCTGAACCGCTCGCTCCTCCACCTCGGTAATGCAGCTCGGAACTCCGATTACCATGCGTGGCTTCACGAACCAGCGGCGACTCA
>SLAN01000302.1 GCA_007126865.1 Spirochaetales bacterium
CGGCACCACCACCGGGGTCAGAATCGATGACAGTCCGAGGATCAGCGTACCGTTTATCAGACACGAGCCGATCGCGTTTCCAATTGCAAGGTCGACCTGCTTGCGGAATAGGGCCATCAGCGACGTGGCGACCTCCGGGAGCGACGTACCGACCGCCACGATCGTCAACCCAATCACCCGCTGCGGAACACCGAGGAGATCGGCAAGCGTGACCGCCGAATCGACGACGAGGCTTCCGCCGTAAAGCAGCATTGCCAGACCGCCGATTGTCGCCGAGATCGCCACGGCCGGCCTCAACCGGAGGCGAGGCGGTTCTTCCACGATTTCCGGTGTTCTACGTCCCGAGACGATCGTGTAACCGAGAAAGGCCGCGAAACAAACCAGAAACACAACGCCGGCTGCGAATCCGATTTCGCCGTTCAGTCCGAACGCGATCAGTGCGGCGGCACTGGCTACGCACATCGGAATCTCATAGCGCACCGTCGTGCTCCCGACCGCGAGGCTGCGCACGAGGGCGGTAATTCCGAGAACCGCCAGAATGTTGAATATGTTGCTGCCGAGGATGTTTCCGAACGTGACGTCGGTCGCTCCGCGAATCGCGGCAATCAGGTTCACCGCGATCTCCGGCGACGAGGTGCCGATCGAAACAACGGTCAGGCCGATCGTGAGCGCACGCACCCCGAGCCGGTGGGCGATAGATGCCGCCCCGTCGACGAGCAGATACGAGCCGACGACGAGCAGCGCAATGCCGGCTGCCAGGAGCGCGGCGGTGAGGGTCACCTCGATCCCCCGAGCGGTATCTCCACACCGGCGTTGAGCGTGAACACGTTCGCGTACAGGCGCGGCCACGCCGACGCCTCGAAGTAACCGGTCAGCGAACGCTCGTAATGGACGCCCGCGAGCGCGGTAATCGCGCCGACGGGTATCCGTACCCCGACCTCCCCGGCGAGATGCAGCGCGACCGCGCGTTCGGCCGGAACGCGGCGGACGATCGAGATCTCATTCGACACATCTTCCCGGACAAAACGGGAAAACGGAAGGGACGCGATCGCGCCGACGGACACGTACGGCTCTACCGGTTCGAACGGAATCCGGATCTCCGCGTGCGCCCCCGGTCCTCCGCTCCACCATCGCAACGAGCCCTCGTACTCGTATATCTCGTCGTCGAAAGCGTCTTCTACGTACTCGAACCGCGAGCCGGCCCTCAGTGTTGAAAACGAGACTCGTGCCGCAAGCCACGGGAGAAAGCGGTAACCGACGTGAAGTGCCGCACGCCCCCCGAACGCTGCCTGCTCCTCAGCGTCGTCGAAGGCGAGATCGTCTCTCCAGTCGGCTCCGCTGAGAACGGACACTCCGGCGCCGGCGCTTGCTCCGAATCGCCATTCGGCGTGTGCCGCCGGGGCGCACAACGCTATGAACAGCAGAGCAGCGAAAAGAGCGACTGCCGGAGCGGGGCCGGGGGAACCGGCATGAGTCAGATCGGTCGAGCGTTTCCCGGAATGGCATCGCGATTGCTGCATGATGAGGCCCTTAGTCGGTGATCTCGATACAACCCTCCTCGCCGCCGGCCTCGAGGCAGCCGAGCTGCCACCGGTGGCCGGATCGCGCGAGAAGATCGTCTGCTTCGGGCGGCCCCCAACTGCCGCGGTCGTAGTAGGTGAGCGGCAGCGGACGTTCTTCCTCCGGAAGGGACTCGGCGTCCGATGATTCCCACCGTTTCAGAATCGGATCGATAATGTCCCAGGAGGATCGGATACCGTCGCTGCGTGCGAAGAGGGAAGCATCACCGTTGATCGCATCGAGCAGAAGCCGTTCATATGCGTCGGGAATCGGATTATCGGGAAATGCCCGCCGATAATCGAAGCTCATATCGACCGAGCGCGAGGCGCCCCCGCCGTCCGGTATTTTCACCTGGTACTTCACATGAGTCCCTTCGCGGGGCTGAATACAGATGGATATCGTATTCGGCGTATAGCCCTCCGCCGCATCGAGATTGAAAAGGTTACCCGGCGGCGCTTGAAAACGGACAATGATCTCGCTCGTCTTGCTGCACAGCGCCTTGCCGGAGCGCAGGTAGAACGGAACTCCGTGCCAGCGCCACGTATTCACGTAGAGTTTCATCGCTGCGTACGTCGGCGTCGTCGAGTCTGCGGCTACGCGGTCGGCGTCAACGTATCCGCGGTACTGCGCTCTCACAGCGTTTTTCGGGTTCACCGCCTGCACCGCACTGAGTACCTTTGCCTTCTCATTGCGAATATCGTCCGCTTTCAGCGAGGCGGGCGGTTCCATCGCCGTCAGGGCGAGCAACTGAAGCAGGTGATTCTGAAACATGTCGCGCAGAACACCCGAGGAGTCGTAGTATCCTGCACGGGTGCCCACATCGACGGTTTCTGCTACGGTTATCTGAACGTTCTCTACATAGCGCCTGTTCCAGATCGGCTCGAATATCGTGTTTGCGAATCGAAGAAAGAGCAGGTTCTGCGCGGTTTCTTTGCCGAGATAGTGGTCGATACGGAATACCTGGTGCTCGGCAAATGCCGAATGAACGACGTCGTCGAGCTCGCGAGCCGACGCGCCGTCACGCCCGAACGGCTTCTCGATCACGATTCGCCGCTCGGCATTTTCCTCGCCGGTCATCCCGTGTGCGTGGAGCTCGGTGCAGATCGTGGTGTAGAGCTCAGGCATGGTCGCGAGATAGTAGAGCCGCGCCTCGTCGCCGCGTTCCACCTCGTCGAGATAGCGCGCGAGAGAACCGAACGCTTCCGGAGAGTCGAGATCGCCCCTGTGGTAGTGCAGAAGCTTCGAAAACTCCCGCCAGGTCCTGTCGGAGAAGGTCTCTTTCGAGAATTCGACGATACCGCTTTTCGCCTGCTCGATGAAGTAGTCGTCACTCCAATCACGACGCGCAAAGCCGATCACCCGTTCGAGGTGGTTCAGTCGGCCCTTGCGGAAGTTGTTGTAAAGCGCGGGCATCAGTTTTCGACGGGTGAGATCGCCGGTTGCGCCGAAAATCACGACGCTCACCGCGGACGGTTCGTCACGATCGGTGGTTTCAGGATTCAGACTCATGTTCTACCTCATATTCTATCGCTTCGAGGAGTATGGGCGCGACCGTCGTCACTCGATTGTAGAGTCGCTCTCCGATCTGCTCGCGATGCTCCGCGAGCTCCGACAGTGCGGCGAGACGTCCCTCGGCGGCTTCGAGGTTATTCCGGTACAGTTCGTAGAGAAACGAAGCGAATCCTGCCTCGACTCGGAGCCACGGCTCTTCCGACTCATCGGAGAAGACCGGGAGAACGAGCCGCGGTACGATTGAAATGTTGAACGCCGGCGACAGTCGATCGAGAATGCGATACGCAAGCCGAACGCGTTCGCGGGACACCTGCGGGAGCGGCCGGAAATCGTGCCGGCGGACATCGAATCTCTCGAGCAGCATCTCGCCCGCCTCGTCCTCCTCCGGAATCCGCTGCTCAGGGTTGCTCCCACCGGCTTCCCTCGCGTACGGCCCGTCGACCGCCGCCCGGCTCATCGCGGTGGAACGAGCGGTAGTGACCGGAACCACGGTGGCCTCGACATTCCGCACCGAGCCTGTCGCATCGACCGGATAGATCCAGGAGATGTTCACCGCCATATCGACGAACCGCCCCTCTGCGTGCGTCGCCACACCGTTCATCCCGGCGAGCGCACTCGACTGATAGAGCAAGGTGTGTACCGCTTCATCGGTGTTGGCGCCGTCGCGAGGCGATTCGGCAATCCCGATCAGTATGTAGAGCGGCTCACCCGACCGGAAAAACTCTCCGATGACAACGGCGCGGAACGTGCCGTCCGGCCCGGTCGGCATCTCCTCGAACAGCGCGTCGTACAGGTCGCGACGCTGTTCGCTCGTCATGGCACCGGCCAACTCGAATGCTTCGAGCATCGATGCGAAGATCGTCGCACGCGCATACGCCGTCAGCTCGAGCGGGGTATCGGTGTCGAACCCTCCGGACCGGATAACACCGACATCGTATCGACCGAGCCCACTCGGATCGAAAACCCCCTCTGCCTCCTCGCGGGTAACCTCACGGTCATCGTCGGGACGTTCATACGTGACCTCCCGAGGCGGTTCGGGGCGTGGCCGCAGCGCAGCACAGCCTACCAACAGCGGAAAGAGGCACACGATGATGGTAAGCTGTCTCATGACTCGTCGGACTTGGGCCCCACCGTGTAGTCGGTATAGATCGTCTCGGTACGTACGGTATCGGAGCGGAGGTTCATGGCGCGGAATCGCCTTTTGAGGAACTCGCGGATCGGAGCACGCGTAAGCGGAATCAGCAGCAGAAACCCGAGGATATCGGTGATTACACCGGGCGTAAGCAGAGTAACACCCGATACCAACACGAGAACGGCATCGATAAGATCGTTCGCGGGGAACCGCCCCGACTGCATCTCCCGGTTGATTCGGGCCCACACCGAGAATCCCTGACGCCTGGCGAGAGCGGCGCCGAGTGTGCCCGTCAACACAACCAGGAGCACCGTCGGCAACGCTCCGATTGCCTGCCCGATCAATATCAGCAGGTAGAGCTCGACGAGCGGTACGAGGGTAAATAGCAGGAGCAGCTTCCCGAACATACCGCAAATGTAGCACAGAAGGGGGGCGATCGCCTACTCGAGTTCTTCGTCCGTGCAGAGGCGGGCCTCATGGTACCACGACAGCAGGAGTAGGAGACCGCCGCTTCGGACGACAGCCGCAACCACGCGGACCGTCTCGAGTAGAATCGGAGTCCCCGGGGCGATTCCCGTCGCCAGCGGCTCGAGCGCATAGAACAGATGAGCGGCGAGTATCAGCAGAAAGACGTGGAAACGGCGTTCGCGAAACAGCATTCGCCCCCTGCGGAACGCATCCCGGACGCTCTCGTTGTGCTGGATAACCGCCTCGAGACCGGGCGCACCGGCGCTGCGTATAACGGCGACCACGAGCCCAACCACGATGGGCGCTACAAGACCGGAAAACAGCGCTTCACCGTCGACGCGGGTGGCCGGCAGTATCATCAATCCCAGCAGAAAGAGCGCGACGCCGGCTACCAACACGATAGCAAGCCATATACGACCCATGGCAAGGGCGAAGCGGACGAGACGGCGTGAGAGATCGGAGCGAGCCGCCGGCGGCGCAACCGCTATTGTCGAGGCTTCGTCGTCGGAGCGTGCGTGAACGAAGCGCGCGAAGCCGGCGCGCAGCGCAGTCGCGGTAATCAACCAGACGACCGCGGCGGCGAGCGCCTGCACTGCGAAGGCCCCCGCCGGCGGCGGCGGGACCGCGCCGCCGGCTCCGGGCAGCGGGACGAGGAGGGGATTCGGGAGAATCCACCAGCCTACCGTGACCACGGCAGTCAGGAGCGGGTTCGCACGAACGAATCGCGTGGCACGGTGCGCGATCCGTCGCCAGGAGAAGGTCGGCTCATAGAGTATCTCGTTCAACGTGTTCGCCATGCGCGGCTCTCCCGCTCGCGGCTCTATACGAGTTTCTTCAGTTCGTCGACCTTGTCCAGCTGTTCCCACGGAAACGCGTCGCGGCCGAAGTGCCCGTAGGCGGCGGTATGCAGATAGATGGGACGTTTCAGATCGAGACTTCGGACAATACCGGCGGGAGTGAGATCGAACGTGCGTTCGACCGCCTGTTCGATCCGTTCCTCGGGAACCTCTCCGGTGCCGAAGGTCTCCACCATTACACTGACCGGAAACGGCACACCGATCGCGTACGCGAGCTGCACCTCGCAGCGACGCGCGATTCCCGCGCCGACGATGTTCTTCGCGACATACCGCGCCATGTACGTGGCGGACCGGTCGACCTTGGTCGGGTCCTTTCCGCTGAACGCGCCGCCGCCGTGCCGGCCCATACCGCCGTATGTATCGACTATGATCTTCCGTCCGGTGAGGCCGGTATCCCCGTGCGGACCTCCGATCACAAATCGGCCGGTCGGATTCACGTAGAACTTCGTCTGCGAGTCGAGCAACCCGGTCGGCTCGAGTATCGGCTTGATGAGCTTCCCGACGATCGTGCTCTTGATCTCATCGTACCCGACACCGTCATCATGTTGATGACTCACCACAACGGCATCGATGCGTTTCGGGGTATTCCCTTCGTACTGCACCGTGACCTGACTCTTGCTGTCCGGTCGGAGCCATGCAATTTCACGCTTCTTGCGCATTTGCGCCGCGCGCATGAGCAGTTGATGAGCGTACATGATCGGCGCGGGCATGAGCTCCGGGGTCTCGTCGCAGGCGAAACCGAACATCATACCCTGGTCGCCGGCACCCTGTTCCCCCTGGAACGTTCCTCCGCCGCTCACCCCCTGGCTGATATCGGGGCTCTGAGCGTGGATGGTCGTCATGACGTTCATGCTCTCATAATCGAGACCGTACTCCGGGCGGTCGTAACCAATCGTCCTGGCGACGTCGCGGGCAATTCCCTGAACGTCGACGTACGTTTCGGTGGTGATCTCGCCACCGACCATAACCAGGCCGGTCGTCGTGAATGTCTCGCATGCAACCCGACTCTCCGGATCGTCGCGGAGGCAGGCATCGAGTACCGCGTCGGAAATCTGATCGGCGATCTTGTCCGGATGCCCTTCACCGACCGATTCCGAAGTGAACAGGAACTTTCTATTTCTCATATCTCTCCCAATTCAGCCTCGATAACAGAGCACCGGAGAGCGCGCCGCGGAGACCTCGTCAAGACGTGACAACGGCGTCGTATACGGTGCGTTGTGTAATATCTCCGGGTTCTCGCGAGCTTCGCGCGCTATCGCCTTGAGAACCGCTGCGAACTCCTCGAGGGTCTCACGGCTCTCGCTCTCGGTCGGCTCGATCATGAGCGCTTCCTTCACTATCAGCGGGAAATACACCGTCGGAGGGTGTACGCCATAGTCGA
>SLAN01000004.1 GCA_007126865.1 Spirochaetales bacterium
ACGAATACGACTACACCTCCCGGCTTGATGATCCCCCGTCCCTCGTACTCGAGGTCGACTACTTCCTGCCGCTCGTAACTCTTCCTGCGCTTGGACACGCCGGTCACTATAGCCAATACGCGACACCAACGGGAACCGTATGCTACGAAGCAAGACGTACGTATCACGCATCGCCGCGGCCGCTCGATACCGCAGGTGATCTGCAAAACGTACCATCAGAAAGACAGCCTGCGATTGCCGTTGCTCCCGAAAATGGGCTTTTGCCGTTTTCGCCAATATCGTAGTATCCTGTGGCCCCAGGTTTGATGAAAGCGACGGTGCCGGAGTAATTTTCCGGCATATCGGGTCCCGGTGGGGCCGAAGACGCGAGAATTCACAAGAGAGGAAAGGAAGGTTTCCAATGAAGACATTGAAATACGCGCTTACCGTCACAGCGTTGATGCTGTTCGTCGTGGCGTGCGCCACCCCTCCGGAGGATGATCCGGTTGACGTTATCCCCGACGAGCTCCCTCAGCTGCGAGCACAGGCGCAGGATATGCAGTCGACGATCGCACAGTACGCACTGGACGAATACGAGGAAGACGAGTTCGCATTGGGCGTCGCCGCATACGAGCGCGGAGAAGCGATTCTCGAAGAGGATCCGGCGAGTGCCGTTGAAGATTACGAGCAGGCAATCGGCCACTTTGAGGTGGTCATCGAACGCGGCTTCGGCGCGCTGCTCGTGGACCGGCAGAGTGAGGTCGAAGGGGCACGACAGGCGGCGATAGACGCGCAGGCGCCGACCGCCGTCGCCTCCGAGTTCGACGAAGCGGAAGAAGTACTGGCTCAGGCGATCGAGCTGCGGGAAGCCGGATCATACGAGGAATCGTACGCGTCCTTCGCCGATGCCGAAGAGCGCTTCGATGCGAGCCGACAGACGGCAGAACGGCTCCGCGAGACGGCGGTCGCCCGACAGGGTGAGGTCGAAGAAGTGCGACAGTCGGCCATCGACGCACGCGCACCGAGCGCCGCTACGTCGGAATTCGAGGTAGCCGAGGAGCTGCTCGCTCAAGGGATCGAGCTGCTGGAGGGGGGAGCATTCGAGGAATCGATCGCCTCCTTCGACGATGCCGAGGAGCGCTATAATGCGAGCCGACAAACGGCGGAACGGCGCCGAGACGAGGCGAGGGCCGCCCTCGACCGGCTCGATGAGCGTTTCAGCGAGACCGAAACACGCGCATCCGAGCTCGAGCGTGAGCTCGAGGAGGAAGAACGGGCACTCGAGGAAGCCATAGAGGAAGAGGAATAGGGGGCGACCATGAAGTCATTACGAATAGCGATAATTGCAGGGCTTGCCGCCCTGGTGGCGGCCGCACCGCTCGTTGCACAGAATCTGTTGGATAACGAAGAATACCGCCGGGCGCAGCAACTCAGAGCAGAGGCCGAGGAGGCATTCGAGGAGGGTGAGTACGATCGCGCGATCGAGCTCGCCGACGAGGCCGACTACTATATCGAGCGTGCCCGCGAGGTTGGCTTACGGCGCCGGGACGGCTTTCGCGCGGCGAATGCGCGCACGTTGGCACAACGGCGTCTCGATCTCGTTGACGGCTTCGACGCGGAAACGCACTTCCCCGGCGAGTACCGTGAGGCGGTAGCTCTCTTCGACGAGGGCCAATCGCTCTACGACGCGGAAGAATACGTAGACTCGCGGGAGTCGTTCCTCTCCGTGCTCGATGTGCTCGATGACGATATCGTTGCCGAACTGCGCGACATCGCTCGCCGTATAGCCGAGGCCGCAGAAGATCCGGAACCGGAGCCCGCACCGGAACCTGAGCCGGAGCCGGAGCCGGAGCCGGAGGCCGAACTACCGGAATACTACGTTGTTCGCCTCATTCCCGAACGTCGTGACAGCTTCTGGAGAATCGCCGAGTACGAGTTTATCTATGACGATCCGTGGGAATGGCCGAGGCTCTATGAAGCCAATCGCGACATCCTCCGCGATCCCGACAACCCGCACCTGATCCATCCCGGAATGCAGTTCCGCATTCCGAGTCTCGACGGTGAGGACCGAGACGGTGTCTGGCGGGACGGAGAGATCATTCGCGACTGAGAGCCCGCAGGAGGCCGCATTTCGACGACCTCTTAAGCGCATAGAAGAGTGCCGGGGGCGGGCAAACGAGTGCCTCGCCCCCGCCCACTATCGCTTCCGCCGCCGATTGCTGTTATGCACCGAACTCCCTGAGCACTGCCGCAGAGTCGTTAAGGCCTGCGCTTTCGGCGAACTGGAGCGGAGTCCAGATCGTTCCGTCTATTCGTACACACTGCTCGACACGGGCACCGGCATTCGCGAGCAAACGGACTACGTCGGCCGGATCGTATCCATGATCGGCGCCGAGGGCGAGCGCGGTTGCCAGTGGGCTGAGCAGGCGCCCCTCGTAGACCACCGTGATTGAAGCATCGCTTCCTGCATCGAGCAAACGTTCGATTAGCTCGGTTTCCACGTGGCCGTTCTCTATACCAATGATGATCGGTAATGCGAGAGCGGTTACGCGCATCTCGCCGGTTTCCATTACAATATCCGGAGTCGCCCCGGCATCGAGCAGCACGTCGACGATCCGGTAGTCGACACTGTCGCGAAACAGCCCGGAGAGAATGACGCTCGACAGGGGGGTCAAACTCGAATCGGGCGCATCGGCAGAGCCGAAGACCGTGTCCGGGTCGGCACCGGCATCGAGCAGCTGCGTAACGATCTCCAAATCGGGCTGAAAAGTCCGCATGAGCTGCTCGATACGGAGACCGGCGCCGAACGCGACCGACAACACGTCGTATTCACCGGCTACGGTTGCGTTCGGATCACCGCCGGTGCGCAGATATTCCTCCACCACCTGTACGTCACCCCGGCGGATCGCTTCGACGAGCACGTGGTCTCCGACCGTAGGATCGAGCCGGCGTAGCTCCACCGATATCTCCTCGTCGAGCTCCGGCTCGAACGTGACCTCGATCTCTTCGGTCTCATAACCCTGTCTCCGTATCGTCAGCGTGACCGTTTCTCCCGGTTCGAAGAGCGAGGAAAATATCTCCGATCCTATTGCCAGCCCGTCGAGAAGGACCTCGGCATCCGGTGGATCGGTAACAACTCGTAAGCGCGACAGGTCGCTTCCCGGCGGATCGGGCGACCGTTCATCGACGCTGAGCAACGGACGCTCGGCAAGCTCCCGGACACCGGAGATCCTGCCGGGATCGGCACTGCGCACCTCCGGCCGTGTCGCGCTCATACGCCCGCGAGCGTATCGAAGCAGGGCACCGATTCTCTCGACCTGTTCCGGCTCAGGACGCTCGGCCGTACCGTATCGGGCGAGCTCATCACGCATGTCGCGGAGAATTTCGGTTGTCGTCTTAACATCCTCCGGCCGAACAGCAACCTCACCGTCGGCGTCTACAAATACCGCGGTTTCGGAAATCTCCTCGATCACCGACAGCAGCTCCTCCACATCGGTAAGCGCGGATAGCTCCTCCGGATCGATTCCGCTCGGAAGTACCCGCACCCGGCCCTCGGCGACGCTCACGAGCGTTTCGCCCGTTTCCTCGCGCGATACCATATACCCCGTCGCGTCCGTATTCACGACGCTGCTGTCGGTGGTCACCCTGACCTGCCGGGCCGTGTTCTGCGGGTCACGGCGTACGATCACGCTACCGTCGATCAGGTGTAGTATGAGGCCGGGACGGCCGTCCCGCACCTGCCGAGTGCGCACCGCGGCGCTCGCCGGTCCGTCTATGCGCAGGAGAGCAGAGTCGGCGTACTGCAGCTCGGCAACCGCTCCCGCCGGCACTCGGACTACATCGCCGGAGGCAGCCCGCTCGCCGACCTCGAACGAGAACCGCTCCTCGTCGCGCTCGAGCTCGATCGCACCGAAGGCAAAGCGCAGAAACGGTTCTTCGAAAGCCGCTCCGGATGCGGGCTCTTCGACCGCCGGCTCGACTTCATCCGGCTCCTCCGGCCGTGCGAAAAAGCGCTCGCAACCGACCACAATCAGTACAAGCGCGACAACGGCCAGCCCGAGATAGACGATGCGCTGCCGCGTCCTGCCGATTCCGGTACGCCGGAATTCGCCTGTCAGAGGCGTGGAGAAATCATTACTATGCCGCATGGTATTGCCTCAATCCGGTACGAAAACCCGCGCAGCGGATTCCCGGTACCTGTAATCGGTGAGCCCGCGAGCTCATGCCAACCTAACACTCAACAACGTTAATCGGTATATGTGCGGCGAGGCCACCTTCGCCGGTCTCCTTGTAGCGTGAGCTCATATCGAGCGCTGTATCCCACATCGTATCGATCACGCGATCGAGACTCACGATTGCCTCTGCCGGATCCCCGGCAAGCGCGATGTTCGCAGCGGTAACCGCCTTGATGGCACCCATGGTATTCCGCTCGATACACGGGATCTGTACAAGCCCGCCTACCGGATCACAGGTAAGTCCGAGATGATGCTCCATCGCGATCTCCGCTGCCTGCATGACCTGCTCTGGAGACCCGCCGGAGACCTCCGCCAATCCGGCCGCCGCCATCGCCGAGCTTACGCCGATCTCCGCTTGACAGCCGCCCATCGCCGCACTGATCGTCGCACCCTTCTTAAAAAGGCTTCCAATGTCGGCGGCGACAAGAAGAAAACGCTCCATCCCGTCCCGGTCGGCCCCGGCTACAAAACAACGGTAGTACAGCAGTACCGCCGGCATTACACCGGCCGCCCCGTTCGTTGGAGCGGTCACAACTCGGCCGAATCCGGCATTCTGCTCGTTCACGGCGAGCGCAAAACAGCTTATCCAGCGGGTTACCTGTTCGAATCCACCGCCCGCCTCGCTCACCCGTCGAGCCTGCCGGCTGACCGCCTCCACCAGCTCCCCCGGCGATTCGGGAAGTCGGTCGCCGAGGAGCATTCTCGCGAGCCTCGGCGCCCGCCGGTGTACTCCAAGGCCACCCGGCAGCATCTCGCTCGCCCGTACGCCGTGCCACACGCACTCGATCATCGTATCAGCTATCCGCCACAACCCTTCTCGCAGCGTCTTCTCGCCGTGCCAGGCAACCATATTCGCCCGCACGATTTGCGAGCAGGATGCGCCCTGATCCCGGCAGTAGCCGAGAAACGCTTCGGCACTATCTATCGGGAAGGGAAGCGAGATCGGGGGGCCGGAAGCAGCATCGACTCCCTCCTCGACTACGAAACCGCCCCCGATCGAGAAATAAGTACGGCGGACCTCGCTGCCGTCGGCGAGCTCGGCGACAAGCTCGAGCGCGTTCGGATGATAGTCCAGCACCCGGTCACGGTGGAAGAGTATATCGCGCTCATAGTCGAATTCTATGCACCCGCTCGCGATCGGCTCGGTGCAGTTGAATGATTGGAGACAGCCGGCGAGCGCAATAGAGCATCGTCGCCGAATCGGGGCCGCCGCCTCGGCGATAAACGCCACGTCTTCGGTTTCCGGGTCACGCCCCTCCAGTCCGAGCACGACGGCAACGTCGGTACCGTGCCCCTGCCCGGTCTTCGCGAGCGATCCGTACAGGTGTGCTTCGATTCGACGGACTGTCGTGAGCATACGGCCACCGCACGCCTCCCGCACGGTCTTCACGAAACGGCGTGCCGCCTGCCACGGCCCCATGGTGTGCGAGGAGCTCGGACCGACTCCGATCTTGAATATGTCGAAAACACTGACCCGCTCGGTCGGATAGCGTCCCACGATCAGCCGGCGTTGTCGTGGTGCTCTCTTGCATCCCCGAGCGGCCCATAGCCGCCCTGCAGGCGAGCTATGATCTCGGGGAACTCGTAGATCATGAGCCCGTTCGAAGAGACTTCCATGCGAACTCGCTGATTGTCGACAAGGCGTTCGAGCACGCGCTCGGCCTCGTCCACGCTCAAGCCGGTATCGACGACGACATCGGAGACGGTGAGCCGCCCCTGCAGCCGATACGAAAGTTTGAAGATTCTCGCTTCGATGCCGCGCAGACGCTGATGGCGCGGTTCATCTCCGTAGATATCGGTATACGGTGGTCCCCAACGCCCGACCGGATCACGCCGCGAGTCGTGGGAGAAGTAGCGGGAGCCGGCTCGCACGGCGAGCAAGGCGAGAAAGAACGGAAGGAGAAATATGAAGGGATAGCCGAAAAGAAAAAACAACGTCGCGCCTCCTTCGCACCCCCATTATACCGTCGAACACGCGGTTTCGGAAAGCGGAAACCCCCGATTCGACGCTCTACAGACCGCGACCGCCGACCGGCGAGCGCGCGTTGAAAGCCGCACGAAATCGCTCGTAATTCTCGAGATAGAGGGGAAAGAGCTCGCCGTACATACGCTCGGTCTCCACGACCGGCTCAAAACGCCGTCGCACGCGAACCAGCTCGCCCGCCGCCTCTTCCACACTGTCATATACTCCGAGCGCACAGAAGCCCGCAGCTGCATTGCCGACGATCTCGGCGTCGGGCACCTCCATGATCGCCACCGGCTTACCCACCATATCGGCCTTCATCTGGTTCCAGAGGTCGTTCTTGCTCTGCCCGCCGCATGCCCGCAGCTCCCCGACCTCGAATCCGGCTGACTCGATCGTCTCCACAGCCTCTCGCACCGCGTACCCGATACTCTCGACAACGGCTCTGCCCATCTCGGCCGGTCCGTGCTCGGCCCCGAGCCCGATGAACATACCCGAGGCGAACTCCCAATCGGCCCCCTGATGGAGCGACGGAAAAAACCACGGCTCGACACCCGCCGGAGTAGCGAGAATGTCGTTCATCATCTTCTCGTAGCTGGTTCCGCGCTGACCGCTGATGCGACGGTACCACTCGAAGAGCCGCCCGGTGCTCGAAAGCACCCCGGCGACATTGTGAAGCCCGTGTATGAAGTGCGGAAGCGATCTCAGCCGCC
>SLAN01000313.1 GCA_007126865.1 Spirochaetales bacterium
ATCCGCGATCTGCTGCTCGAAGAGCGCAACGATATGAAGAGTGCGGTGATTCCCGAGGGAAGCAGCTTCGCGTGGACCCGGGCGGCGTCGCGGCTGTCGCCGGCGGCAGCGATACGCGACCGATTCCGTGGTATCGAGCAGCTGCGCTCGATCACCGCGATAGACCCGGACGAAGCGGTTTCCGGGATTGCCGGGGCATTCGAGCGGTTGCGCGAACAGCTCTTCGTGGCTCCGGCGGTGAGCGCGGCGGTGGCGGCCGATGCGGAGCTCGTCGATGCCGGCCGCGGCTATCTGGACCGCTTTGTCGCCTCGCTCGGCGAGCGCCCGGCAAGCGAGGCCACGATCAATCGGGGCACGGCCGGCGAGGAGACTGCCGGCGGCCGCGCGAACAGCGGAGGGCCGGAGGCCTCCGACGGCGGGGAAGATGCAGCGCTGATCGAAGGGCTGAGCGTGCCGGCCGGCGTCGGCTATGTTGCGCGGGTGCTGAAATCGGCACGGCTCGGCGAAGAGGAGTACGCGCACGAAGGGGTGCTCGCCCATCTCCTTCGCACCGGCTATCTGTGGGAGCGAATTCGCATGCAGGGCGGTGCCTACGGTGCGTTTGCGCTTCAGAACGGTGCCGAGAGCATCTTCGCGATGGCCAGCTATCGTGATCCTCGAATACTCGAAACCCTCAATGCGTTCGAGGGAGCGCTCGCGCACTACGCCGGAGCGCCACCGGCGCCTCGGGACGTGGAGCTGGCGGTTCTCGGCATGGTGGGCAGCGAAACGAGACCGCTCTCGCCTTCGCAGAAGAACGCGATCAGTCTGCGCCGTTTTCTGACCGGTGTCAGCGATGAGCTCCGGCAACAGCGCCGCGATGTGCTGAGACGAACGAGCGCTGAAGATGTCGCGCGCGCAGGTGAGCGGCTGGCCTCCAATATGCGTTCCCGGTCGAGCACGTGTGTAATAGCCGCACGCGAGGCGCTCGAACACGCCGCCGAGCGCCTCCCGGCGCTCTCCGGCAGTATCAGCGATCTGCCGGTATAATCTCCTGCGGCATAGAGGGGGCAGATATCATGAGAAACCTGTTGGAGTCCGTCGTGCCCGACGGCGTCTCATCGATCGCTTCGGTCCTCGCAGTCGCAGTGGCGGTTCTTGCGGTGACCTGGATTGTCCGTCTGGTGGGCTCTCGGACGATTGCCAGGCGTGACGGCTCCTTGTCGGCGATAGCGTTTGAGCACTTGAAGCGGCCGGTATCCTATTCGGTGGTGCTTGCCGCCGTGGCGGCCGCACATCCGCTCTATCAGCTGGATGACCCCGGCGCTCGCATTTTCGATCGACTGATAGTGCTTCTTCTGGTGGTGGTCATCACGTGGATCGTCGTGAAGGTGCTCTACGTCGCCGAGGCCTTCATTCTCGCCCAGTACGATATCGACGCGTCGGATAATCTGCGCGCGCGGAAGGTACAGACACAGGTTGGTTTTCTCAAGCGCACCGGTATCGTTGCAGCGATTGTGCTGGGGATATCGGCGGCACTGCTTACGTTCGACGCGGTGCGTGAGATCGGCGCAACTCTGCTTGCGAGCGCCGGGGTTGCGGGGATTATCGTCGGACTCGCGGCACAGCGCACGCTCGGACACATGTTGAGTGGACTACAGGTGGCGTTTACCCAGCCGATCCGACTCGACGATGTGCTGATCGTCGAAGGCGAGTGGGGGCGCGTCGAAGAGATCGGGTTGACCTACGTAGTTCTGCGTATCTGGGACCAGCGTCGGTTAGTCGTTCCGGTCAGCTATTTTCTCGAGACTCCGTTTCAGAATTGGACGCGCGTGACGAGCGAGCTTCTCGGCACTGTCTTCCTGCGCGTCGATTACAGCTGTCCGCTGGAGCCACTGCGACGGGAGCTCAAGCGGATCTGCGAAACGAACGAAAAGTGGGACGGCCGCGTTGCGATTATCCAGGTGTTCGAAGTGCACGAGCGTTCGGTCGAGCTGCGAGCGCTGGTCTCCGCCGGTGACGCTCCACAGCTCTGGGACCTCCGCTGTGCGGTACGGGAAGGCCTGCTGGAGTTTCTGCAGCGCGAGTATCCCGAATCCCTGCCGCGCGTTCGGGCCGAGCTCACCGGCGATGCGAGCTCCCGGGGCGAGCGTTCATGAGGGCTATCTGAACGCTATATCCCGCTGGTGCAATAAATTGGACAGCACACCGATCGTCAGCGGGGCGGAGCCCTCGTAGTGGTTATTTACATTAACCGTGGTGTCGAAGCCGCGGACGGCGAGATCGGCCAGCATGTCGGCGATGGAGCCGAGCTCCTCCTCCTTCGGCAAAACACGCGAGTTCCACTGCTTTTTCGTGCGGCGTTCGATCTCTCGTCTGTCTCCTCCGAGCAGGCGCAGTACCGTGCGGTCGCGCAGCATGTGACCGTGCTGCGCATAGACCGTCGGTGCCGGGGGCATATAGTAGCCGTGGGTGAATACGTGCGCCACCCGATGCCGGGCGAGCAGCTCGAAATACGAGGCCTCGAGGAATTGAGGGTTTCGCGGCTCGACGGCAAGCGGCCACTGTGCGGCCGTCTCACCTGCCGAGCGTAGAAAGCCTTCGAGCAACTCCACGAATCGATCGAGACCGGTCATTTTCCGCTTGTTCAGGTACTCGAACTGAAACATGAGCGAGACCGTTCGCTCTCGTAGCGGTTGGATGCGCTCGAGGAAGCGCTCGAAGAGGTTGTGATCGAGAAAGTGGGGGTTCGGCGTAAGCGGCTCCGACTTGCGTTTGCGGTAGTGATGTGTGAGCGTAATGCTGTTTGGCACCTTAATGCTGAAGGTGAAATCGTCGGGCGTGTCGGCGAGGTACTCGGCGACCGTTTCGATGCGGGGCAGTTGCGGAGGAGATCCGGAGAACAGCGACCAGAACCACTGGTCGATTTCCACGGTGCCGTACTTCCGGCAATACTGAGCCAGATATCGCCGGCTGCTGTCCGCGTCGTACACGAGCCCGTTCCACGACGGGAACTTCCAGCTGCAGGTTCCAATTCGTACCATCATCATCGTATTCCTTCATTGTACCGCGGAATCGAATACTTGGCAGATGCCCGCTACTGCGCGTACCCTTGTCGATCGGAGGACGATTGCGGATGGAGTATCGTAGGCTCGGGCAAGCGGGGATAGAGCTCAGTGCCCTCGGTTTCGGTACGTGGATCACCTTCGGTGATCAACTCGACATAAAGGCGGCGAAGTCGTGCATGAGTAAGGCACTGGAGCTCGGAGTGAACTTCTTCGACACTGCCGAATCGTATGCCGACGGTGTTGCAGAGAGCATAACGGGGCAGGTGCTCGCCGGCGTCCGGCGTGAGGACGTTGTTGTCGCCACCAAGCTCTTTTGGGGTGGTGAGGGGCCGAACCGCACCGGCTTGTCTCGAAAGCATCTGATCGAAGGAATAGAGGGCAGCCTGAAGCGACTGGGAATGGAGTATGTGGATCTCCTTTTCTGCCATCGCCCCGACCCGGAGACTCCGATTGAAGAGACGGTGCTCGCCATGGACTCCATCGTCCGGAGCGGCAAGGCGCTGTACTGGGGTACGAGTGAATGGAGCGCAACCGGTATCCGTGAGGCGGTTCGAGTAGCGCGCGAGTACCGGGCGATTGCGCCGGTGGTCGAGCAGCCGCAATACAGCATCCTGGTCAGGGAGCGCCTCGAGCGGGAGTATGCACCCTTGTTCGAGGAATTCCAGATCGGGGCGACAACGTGGAGTCCGTTGGCATCCGGGCTGCTGACCGGGAAGTACGTGACCGGAGTACCGGAGGAAAGCCGGCTGGCGAATCAGCGGTGGCTTCGCGATATGTACACAAAAAACGACTTTCTCGGACGCGAAACCACCGGCAAAGTGAACCGATTGAACGCGCTGGCGGCCGAGCTCGGGTGTACGCCGGCGCAGCTGGCGCTTGCGTGGTGTTTGAGAAACCCTCGAGTCAGCAGCGTACTCACCGGTGCGAGCCGGATCGAGCAGATTGAAGAGAATCTCGCGGCACTCGAAGTCGTCGACCGCCTCGATAACGAGGTCATCGACCGAATCGACGAAATATTCGATAATCGACCTGCATAGACTACTTAGAAGCAAATCACAATGAATGCGACACAACCTGACTACCTTCAACTCATGAACACCCTCGGACTCCGGCTCGAAACGTTTGAGAGCCGCACTCCGGGGGAGGTGCGAATCTTCACATGCGGCCCGTCTACCTACCGCAGACCGCACATCGGCAACTATCGCAGCTTCCTCTACGAGGATCTCCTCGTGCGCTACCTCGAATACCTTGGCTTTCGGGTGCTTCGAGTTATTAACTTCACCGATGTGGAGGATAAGACGCTCTCAGAGGCAGTGGAGCAGGGCGAAAGCGTCGGATCCGTTACCGGCCGGGTGCAGGAGCGGTTCTTCGAGGAAGCCGATTTGCTCAGGCTCAAGCTTCCCGATGAGATCCCGAGGGCGACCACGAGTGTAGATACGGCGGTGGAGATTATCGAAGCGCTGACGGCGAAAGGATACGCGTATCGACACGACGGCAAGTACTACTTCGATGCCTCACGGGTGAAAGGGTTCGGGCGCCTGTACGGCCTCGATACCTCTCGGTGGCCGAATCGCCGAGTGCGTTTCGGACGAGACACCTACGAGGGGCGTCGCTGGAATCTCGGAGATTTCGTCCTCTGGCACGGCGTGGAAGCCGGCGGTGTCATGCCGGAAGGGTCGAGCTGGGACACGGCGATCGGTAGCGGGAGGCCGAGTTGGAATGTACAGGATCCCGCGATGATCGTGGCGAACCTCGGCCCGCAGATTGATATACAGTGCGGCGGTATCGACAATCTCTTTCGCCATCACGACTACAACATCGCGGTCATGGAGGCGTACAGCGGCAGGGAGTTCGCCCGTTACTTTCTCCATGGCGAGCATCTGATCGTTGACGGGGAGGTCATGAGTAAGAGCAAAGGCAACGTGCTCTATACCGAGCATGTTCTCCACGAAGGGTACGAGCCGCACCATCTTCGCTACTTCCTCATGCACGAACACTACCGGGCGAAGCTGAACTTCACGTGGGATGCGATGGCGCAGGTTGCCCGGTGGATCGACAGGCTCAGAGAGGTGGTCTCCGGCTTTGTCGATGGAAGTGCGGAAGAGAGGTCCAGCGCCGGTGAAGACGGAGCCACCGGAGGGTCTACCGCAGAGCGGCAAACCGGTCAGGCCATGAGCGACGGCCCGGCTGCAACGCTCCGCAGCGCGTTCGAGTCGGCCATGAATCACGACCTCTCGGCCGGGCGCGCGCTTTCGGCGGTATTCGACGAGCTGAGTCGGATCGATCCGAACGCACTGAGTTCCGCCGATCGCAGGGAGCTGGTCGATACGATTGCTCGAATCGATTCTGTCGTCGACGTGTTACGGTAGCGCTCGCGAGCCGCACGCTCCGGTCAGCGTCGGCGCCGGGATCGCAAAGGAGGTATTGCGATATGGCTGACAAGAACAAATCGTTCGAAGGTGCTCTGATCGTTGTGGATGTTCAGAACGATTTCTGTCCCGGGGGAGCACTCGCCGTGGAATACGGCGATACGATCATACCGCGAATCAACTCGTTGATGAGGCTCTTCCCGCTCGTGGTTGCGACAAAGGACTGGCATCCGGCCGGCCACGTCAGTTTTGCCGGCGCACACTCGGGCAAGAACCCGGGAGACACGGTGAAAAGCGGCGGCATCGACCAGCAACTGTGGCCGGATCACTGCATTCAGGGCACCCGCGGGGCGGCGTTTCACGACGATCTCGACACGAGACCGGTGAATCTTATCCTGCACAAAGGCACGAAAGGAGACCTGGACTCGTACTCGGCGTTTTTCGAGAACGATCACGAGACGGCCACGGGCCTGGAATCGTACCTGAAAGGGTTGGGTTTCGAGCGCGTGTATGTTGTCGGACTCGCCGAGGATGTGTGCGTGCGATTCACCGCCGAAGATGCGGCATCGCTCGGTTTTTCGACATACGTCATAGCCGACTGCACGCGCGGCGTTAACATCCCCGAGGGCTCTCTGAGTGCGGCCCGCAAATCGATGCAGTCGAAGAGCATCGGCTATATCCAGTCGGCCGATCTGCGGCAAGCGAGGTAACCGTGGAGCAGGAGACGACCATACCGCTTCGCGGCCTGTCACTCGGGGCGATTGTGCTCGAGCCGAAGGAACCGCGCGGGCTTGTGATATTCGTCCACGGCGCAGGCTCGAACCGGTTGAGTCCTCGCAACCTGAGTGTTGCCCGAGCGCTGGAAGAAGCAGGCTTCACGTGTCTGCTGTTCGATCTGCTGACCCCTGAGGAGATCGAGGACCCCGATATGCGGCTTGACCTTTCGCTTATGGCTCGGCGGCTTTCGGAGGCGACGACGTGGGCGAGTGAACGAGGGCCGGGTGTCGAACGACCGATGGGATATTTCGGTTCGAGCACCGGGAGTGCCGTTGCGTTCAAAGCGGTTACCTCCGGGCAGACACATATTCGGGCTATCGTCAGCAGAGGAGGACGCCCCGATCTCGTGCTCGGCGATCTGCGGAAAGTCCGGATTCCGAGTCTGTTGATCGTCGGCGGTGAGGATTATCAGACGCGCCAGCTGAACGAGCGGGCTATTGAACAGCTTCACGGTCCGAGAGAGCTGCGGATTGTGCCGGACGCCGGGCACTTGTTCGAGGAGGCCGGGGCCATGGAGGCCGTTATCGAACAGGCGAAAGAGTGGTTCGGCGAGTACCTGCGGAGCGCTACGAACGGATAGGGGAGCGTATGGACAGTCTTGCGGCGTTCAACGAACACGTGGCCATGAAGTACCAGCTCTACAACGGCCTTTTTCTAAC